>NZ_JBYLHW010000002.1:0-110973 GCF_057747715.1 Bacillus sp. JST-5
TATTGGTCTCCATAAAATGAAAATACCACAGCTTAAATGACTGTGGTAGACCCAAATTTTTATACTTTCTTATCTTTTAAAAAAAGTTTGAGGATTAACACCTCAAACTTTTTTATTCTTTAATTTCTTCGTATATTAATGTATGTGGCTGAACTTGATTGGAAGAAATTTTAATACTGTTATAAAGCATTTCTATTACGTCATTGACGTCTTCTCGATTGCTATGGATGGTGAGCAATGATTCTCCTTTTTGCACAGAATCTCCTACTTTTTTCTTTAATACAAGTCCAACAGCTAAATCAATTTCTGACTCTTTAGTCGCTCTTCCAGCTCCTAATAACATTGCCGCTGTTCCAACATCATCTGCAATGATTTCTTCTACCCAACCATCTTCTTTCGCTAGTAATTCAATTTGATATTTAGCAGTAGGTAGTTTCTCAGGTTGATCAACCACTGACTCATCTCCGCCTTGAGCTTTCAAAAAGATTTTAAACTTTTCAAGAGCAGAGCCATTTTTAATAGATTTTTCTAGCATTTTTCTTGCTTCTTCTGTGGATGAAGCTTTTTGTGATAAATACACCATATGGCTACCTAATGTTAAACATAGTTCTGTTAAGTCTTCTGGACCTTCACCTTTAAGCGTGTCGATCGCTTCTTTTACTTCCAAAGCATTTCCGATGGCAAATCCTAATGGCTGGCTCATATCTGAAATAACAGCCATTGTTTTTCTTCCAACATTGTTACCAATACGAACCATTGCTTTAGCCAATTCTCTTGCATCATCTAATGATTTCATAAACGCACCTGCGCCTGTTTTCACATCTAAAACAATCGCATCAGCGCCAGCAGCAATTTTTTTACTCATAATGGAACTTGCAATAAGAGGAATGCTATCAACAGTTGCTGTAACATCACGCAATGAGTATAGCTTCTTATCTGCAGGTGTTAAGTTTCCAGTTTGTCCAATGACTGCAACTTTGTTCTCGTTGACCAACTTTATGAACTCGGCATTATCAATTTCTACATGAAATCCAGGTACAGATTCTAACTTGTCAATCGTACCTCCAGTATGTCCTAAACCACGTCCACTCATCTTTGCTACAGGAACCCCAACAGATGCAACAAGCGGACCTAATACAAGTGTAGTTGTATCACCTACTCCACCCGTTGAATGTTTATCCACTTTAATTCCTTCAATTTTAGATAGATCAATTTGATCCCCAGAGCGAACCATAGCCATTGTTAAATCGGCACGTTCTCTTTCTGACATTCCTTGAAAATAAATAGCCATTGCAAGTGCACTCATTTGATAATCGGGAATACTTCCATCTGTATAACCATCTATTATAAAATTTATTTCCTCTGTTGACAGTTCTTTACCGTCACGCTTTTTTTCTATTAAGTCAACCATTCTCATTGATATTCACCTCAAATCTTAAACCTACTCAATTTCTTTCAAGAAGCTAGTGCCGTATTTAGGCATCTTCACATGGAAATTGTCTGCAACTGTTGCCCCAACATCGGCAAAAGTATTTCTCATTGGAAGCTGTTTGCCACCATTCATTCGTTTAGAATATACAAGTAATGGAACATATTCTCTTGTATGGTCAGTTCCATGGTGAATAGGATCGTTTCCATGATCAGCCGTAATGATCAATAAATCATCGTCTTTTAATAAATCAAAAACTTCTGGAAGTCTTGCGTCAAATTCTTCCAATGCTTTTCCGTAACCTTCTGGATCACGTCGATGACCATATAGTGCATCAAAATCCACTAAGTTTAAGAAACTAAGTCCGGTAAAATCCATATTTAAAGTATCTACCAATTTATCCATTCCATCCATATTAGAGACCGTTCTTAAAGATTTTGTTACACCTTCTCCATCATAAATGTCAGATATTTTTCCAATAGCAATAACATCTAATCCAGAATCCTTTAATTCATTCATAACTGTGCGGTCAAATGGTTTTAAAGCATAATCATGCCGGTTCGCTGTACGTTTAAAGTTCCCAGGCTCACCGATGAAAGGTCTTGCAATGACGCGACCAACCATATATTTTTCATCTAATGTTAATTCACGGGCAATTTCACAAATTTTATATAGTTCCTCTAATGGAATAACTTCTTCATGTGCAGCAATCTGTAAAACACTATCAGCTGAAGTGTATACGATTAGAGCACCTGTTTCCATATGTTCTTTTCCTAATTCTTCAATAATAGCTGTTCCACTTGCAGGTTTGTTTCCAATAACTTTTCGACCAGTTTTCTTCTCTAATTCATCAATCAATTCTTTTGGAAAACCTTCTGGGAACACTTGGAAAGGAGTATCAATTCTTAAACCCATAATCTCCCAATGACCTGTCATCGTATCTTTACCGCTAGATGCTTCTTGCATTTTTGTATAATAAGCAAGCGGTTTTTCTGCTTTTGGAATTCCTTTTAATTCACGAATATTGCTTAATCCGAGCTTTGCCATATTTGGCATATGTAATCCATTCATACGTTCAGCGATATGCCCAAGTGTATCGGCACCTTTATCGCCAAATTTTTCTGCATCTGGAGCTTCACCAATTCCAACTGAATCCATCACAATTAAAAAAACACGTTTATATGTATAGGAAGACATATAAACATTCCTCCTTCCAAACTTTATGAATGTAATATCAATTGTATATTATCCTATTTTTCCTTGCACTACACAAATAAAATGTAACGAAAAGCGAAGGCACATTTAGAACGCCGTATGAACGGGAGGGCCTCTCGCACTGAGATAAAGGAAACACAGCGAGGTACGAGCTGTTGTTGACTTATCGCAAGGAAGAGAGGTCATCGTTCACTAGGCGTTGGTGCCGCAGCTAGACAATCCGAAAAGCGGAGGCGAGCGCCTAGTGGCGAACGAACGGGACGCACTCCTGCAATTTGCTAGTATTTGAGCCCGATAGAAAAAGCCTTCCACAAAATTGATATTATATCATTTCTAAGACAACGAAAAAACCGCCTTTTAGGCAGTCTTATGCACGTGGATGAAATTTTGAATATACATCTTTTAATCTAGTTTTTGTAACATGAGTATAAATTTGTGTAGTCGAGATGTCAGCATGACCTAACATTTCTTGAACAGCACGTAAATCTGCTCCATTTTCAAGTAAATGTGTTGCAAATGAATGCCGTAATGTGTGCGGAGAAAATTCTTTTTGAATACCTGCAACACTCGCTAATTTTTTTAATATTTTCCAAAAACCTTGCCTTGTCAGTCTTTTCCCGAGATGATTTAAAAATAGTGCATCCGTTCGATGTTGAGGTTTCACCAATTTTGGTCTAGCAAACTGTAAATATTGTTCAAGTGCTTCAACCGCTTTACTACCAATAGGAATGATTCGCTCTTTATTCCCTTTTCCGATACAACGAATAAACCCCATCGTTAAATGAGCATCTGAAATATTAAGCTGCACGAGTTCACTTACCCGCATCCCTGTTGCATATAAAATTTCGATCATCGCTTTGTCCCGATATCCGAATTCATTCGACATATCTGGTGCTTGCAATAGTGCTTCTACTTCCGGCAAATTTAATACTTTCGGAAGTTTTTTTTCAAGCTGCGGAGTTTCGATATGTAAGGTCGGGTCTTCATTCGCTCTTTTCTCTCTTAATAAAAATTGGTGAAAGGAACGAATGGACGCAACATTTCTAGCCATTGTTTTAGAAGATTTCCCATCTTCTCTCATCTGTCCTAAATAACGCATAATATGAGAACGGGTGATGTTTTGAACGTCTAAAACACCAATGTTTTGTAAGAAAGTTCGATATTGTTCCAAATCTCTTTGATAGGAAACAATCGTATTTCGAGCTAATCCTTTTTCTACCGTTAAAAAATGAATAAAATCTAAAATTTCATCCTTCATCATATTTACTCCCCATCAAAATAAAACAAAAGAATACGTTCGAACCATGTAAAACTGAATTCGTCTACATTGGAAGAAACTTTTACTGCATCACCTTCAGGTTGGTCATAGCGATGTCTGTTTTCATATTCTTCATTTACCCACATAATAGCATAGTAGAAAATAATCGTACATCCTGTAAATAATAGGAAGACTTTCAATGTCCTCAACGCTAATCGAATATAATGTCTCATGAATTCTCCTCCACTGGCAAGCTTGAAATCTTTTTTTATTACAAGCTATGCCAGAAAGGACAAGAATTATACATCAGATGTGAATCATTTAAGGTATTTGAGCAAGTTCGTAAAAAAAAATAAAAAAGATAGCATTAGCTATCTTACTGATGAATGGTCGTTTTATCGCTTTGATTAGAATGTTTTTGTTCCTTCTCTTGACAGCGATGACATATACCATGGAAGGTGAGGCGGTGATCTTTAATTTTAAATTTCCAATTTTGCTCCACAATTGCTTCAACATCTTCCAATAAATCTTCTTGAATTTCATCTACAGATCCACATTCAATACAAACAAGGTGATGATGGAAGTGAGCTGCACCTTCTTGACGTAAATCATACCTTGAAACGCCATCACCGAAATTTATTTTATCTACCACTTTTAATTCCGTAAGAAGTTCCAATGTTCGATAAACCGTCGCTAAACCGATTTCAGGCGATTTTTCTTTAACAAGGAGGTAGACGTCTTCAGCACTTAAATGATCAGCCTCATTCTCAAGCAAAACTCTTAATGTTGCCTCCCGCTGTGGGGTTAATTTATAGCTTGAAGAATGAAGTTGTTTTTTTATTCTCTCTAATCTAGTTTCCATGAACAGGTCCTCCCTCGCCTAGTATGCTCTTCTGTTCATTTATGTAAATAGTTGACAGTTCTCATTCATTTTTCTTTCATTATACCAGAAGATAAGGGAGATGCAAAATAAAATCATTTTAAATTAGAATCAATAATATTTATTAAATAATATTTATTATTATTTAAGAACCAACAAAAGAAATAATCCCTTTCATTAACAGAGGTGTTACATATCCTTCAACGAGTGCAGCCGTACTTAAAACGAGGACTGCCAATGTAAACGTGATGATATATTGAACAAATTGAGGTCCAAATGGCTGGTGATAAGCTTTTACAAATAATTTTCGAATCATTAAAATAGAAAAACTAATTGCAGTAACAGTCATGAATAGATAGACAGGTACAATGATGAAATTTTGCGGTAAGACAGAAACGAACGATACGAGCATCCCTGACCATTTCATTTGGCTAACTAAAAATCCGACTGTAAATCCAATGACCATTCCTTTTAAAAATAATAGAACAACGATAAGTGGTAAACCGATGATAGAGATTCCTAATATCCAAATTAAACCGATAAATTTACTGTTGTACGTTAAGCTATGGAAAAAAATATCTTTTGAAGAAACAAGTTCTCCATTTGACAATTGTCCTAAATATTCATTTAAAAAATAAAACAAATCTTCTTTTTGTGAGTAGCTTAAACTATTTACGAGAATTGCCCCAAAAATAATTCCAATTAAAAATAGTACCGTACAAAATAAATAAATTGAGGAATATTCACGGACATGATTAATGATTGGATTCGTCTGATACTTTTTCTTCATTTTAATTCCTCCCTCATAAACTTACTAGATTATATGCAAGAGTTGGACAAGTATTCTTCTAAGTTTGTGAGAGAGGACAAGATTTAATAGATTTTATTCGAATACTTTATTGCTTGATTTTTCCGTATGTTCCACCGCCGCCCGCTTTCACTTGTAGTTCCCCTTTTCTAGCTTTTATGATTAGTTTTGCAGTCTTTTCAGGTATGATTTCCACTAATTCGCTAATTGACGAAGTATGAATCACGTTCATTTCTGTTCCAAATCGCTGCAGCAATTTTTGGTATGTTTTTGGACCAATGCCTGGTAAAAATTCAAGTGGGACTTGATGAATATATGGTGGTCGATTCGGACGGATGATCGAATCTGACAATTCTTTAATTCGATCAGCCACCCCTCTAGTAAATGAATAGGTTGAGCATTCCGGACAAGGTTGATTTTCGTCTACAATCGTCATTCCGCATTTAGAGCAAGTGGTTTCATGATATTTACCAAGCATTGGATCTAACCCATAATTTGCGATAATTTTTCTTCCCTTTTCACCTTTTAAGGCATAGGCTAATTCTTGAAAACTTGCTTCTTTTAATTGAATGGCTTGATATTCTCTCGCTATTTTTCCCAATGAATGAGCATCAGAATTCGTCACATACGTATACCGATGTAATTCCGATATACCGTCTGCCATATCTGTGTTGGAGCTAAGCCCTAATTCGATTGCATCAATTAAGTTAGGATCGAATACTTCACGTAAAGAAGTTTTAACCCCTTTTCCATAAAGACTTTTAAAAGGAGTAAATACATGTGCAGGAATAAACAGCCCGCCCAATTTTTTTACTTGTTTTTGTAATTCTCTTCCTTGTGTATAAATTCGTTGTGAACTTAAGTGAATATTTTTTAAATGTTGAGATAGCCAACTAGAAAATTCTTTCATTTTCACAACAGTTGGCAAATAACATAGCACATGGATAGGTCCTTGACAGAACAAATCATAAATTTCTAACTCACTACCTAAAATTAGCGTTACTTGTTTTTCAAATAAAAGACCACCATTTTCCAATTCAACAAGTCTTTTACCTTCCATTAACTCTTCTATTTCTTCGATCACTTCAGGTGAATGTGAATCAATGACCCCTACTATATCTAATCCTTTTTGATTTTTCGCCGTTTGTAAAATGTTCGTTAATGTTAAATTTTTAGAACCTGTTATTTTTACTGCTCTGCCGCTTTTTGTTCGACCAATATGGATATGCAAGTCAGCAAACATTCGTTTCATTGTCATTTCTCCATTATTGTTTGTAGCTGCCAATACTGAACAGCATACATTGTTTTGGCATCATATATTTCTCCTTTGCGAACGTACTCTAATGCTTCTTCCAACGTTAATTCTAAAAGTTCAACAAATTCATCCTCATCCGTCTGTAATGGATTTTCAATTTTTTTCAAACCTTTCGCCACATATAAATGTATGATTTCATCGGCAAAGCCAGGAGATGTATAAAATGAAGCAATGTGCTCTAAATCGTCACAAGAATAACCTGTTTCTTCTTCTAATTCTCGTTTAGCTGTACTTTTTGGCTCCTCACCTTTTTCTAATTTGCCAGCTGGAATTTCCACGAGTGAACGTTCGAGAGGTTTCCGATATTGCTTCACCATTATCATTTTTTGCTTATCAGTAAATGCCATAACAGCTACAGCACCTGGATGTTTTACAATTTCGCGACTTGCCGTCTTTCCGTTAGGAAGTTCAACTTGATCAACATAAACATCTATAATTTTACCTTTAAAAATTGTATCCCTTTTTATCGTTTTTTCTTCAAACAAATTCATAGGTACACTCCTGTTCTAAACAAGTTTCATTTCCCATACATTTTACCATAAACAATTGTGGAGGTTTTAAACAATGAAAGTGTTAGTTCATGAAAAAGGTGTAGTATTTGTAGGGAAAGCTTGGCAAATTCGACAACTTATAAAAAAATACAAATGTTCCTATCAATATGTAAAAGAATGGATCGATCACGTTCATTCTTAAGCCCTTCATTTGAACATTTTTTGGACATCCTTTACGATAATGGTAGATTGGGTGAAAGGATGAAGAAAATGGAAAAGCGCCAATTAGGAAACACAGATTTATATATTAGCAAAATTGGGTTAGGTTGTATGTCATTAGGAACAGACGTTGAAAAAGCAAAGTCCATTATCGATGCTTCTCTCGATTGGGGAATCAATTATTTTGATACTGCCGACCTTTACGATTTTGGTATGAATGAAGAAATCGTTGGAAAGGCATTAAAACATGTCCGTGATCAAGTGATTATTGCCACGAAAGTAGGAAATCGTTGGACAGATAAAAAAGATGGCTGGTTCTGGGATGCTTCAAAAACCTATATAAAGGAAGCTGTGAAACAAAGTTTAAAACGACTTCAAACCGACTATATTGATCTTTACCAACTCCACGGCGGAACGATGGAAGACAATATAGATGAAACGATTGAAGCGTTTGAAGAATTAAAACAAGAAGGTATCATTCGTTATTATGGAATCTCTTCGATTCGTCCAACCGTTATTCGAGAATATGCGACAAAGTCTAACGCAGTATCCGTTATGATGCAATATAGCATGTTAGATCGACGCCCGGAACAAGAAGCTTTTCCTATAATGAAAGAGAACGGTTTGTTTTGTTTCGCTCGTGGTTCGTTAGCGAAAGGATTGCTTACGAATAAATTATTAGAGAAAGCATCACCAACAATCCAAGAAAAAGGATATTTAGATTATTCCTACAATGAACTAAAGGAAATTCTTCCAGCGTTAAAAGAAACATTAGCTTCCAAACGCTCCTTCACTTCAGTTGCGATACAGTTTGTTTTATCGAATCCGACAGTTATCGCAGCCATTACAGGAGCAAGTTCTATAGAACAACTTGAAGAAAATGTGAAGTCCCTTCATGAAACACCATTAACCGAAGAGGAATTATCCTTTATCCGAAAATTAACGAAAGAAAATAATTATGATGTACATACCTTAAAAAATAGTAATAAGTAAAGTTTGAATATGTTTAACTGCTTAGCGGAAATAATATAAATTAAAACGGCCTTAATCCAGTATTGTACAGGACTAAGACCGTTTTGTTTTTCTTGAAATCTATTTCTTTTCTGAAATCATCAAAGGTCACATATATGTGTCAATAAACCTTCTCTCACTTTTGAAAGTTCTTCAAAACGATGGTTCTTTTAATTCTATATTTTTTATTAAAGTTATAATCATATTGGCTATCATTATCATTCTTGTTATGTTTAGAAAGGACCGTGTAAGAAACAAACGTGTCCAAGCTTATAAACAATTCCCTGCCATCTATTATCATTGACGACTTATTTTTCCGGCTGGAATCGCAAAACAATTATTAAATATTTTTCTAATGGAGTAGTTCAATGGGGAGGTATTCGTTCCTATTCGGTAGTGTGCTTGCTTTCATAAATATGATTGCAGTTGAAATCTATAGAATAATAATCATCTTTGGAATGATTCCCCTGTTATTTCATATCATTATTCGGAAAAAGATTAGTTCGAATTCCATACTGAAAAAATGCACCTCCATTTGTTAGATTTCTGTGTCTAACAAATGGGGTGCAGTTCACTTGTTAACAAGCTCATGATTTTTCTATTTCAAGTAGTGATTTAATGAATATTATGTTTTCTAAAATTTCCGCCTCTTACTTCAGCTACATCATATACAGTTACGAATGCTTGATGATCAACTTCGTTTATGATTTCTTTCAGCTTTGTTTCTTCTAATCGATTAATGACGCAAGTGATTTCAATAAACTTTTCATTTGTAAAGCCACCATAAACTTCTTTATATGTAGCACTTCGACCTAAGCGATCCCGGATGGTTTCTATCATTTGATCTGGTTGGGTTGTAATTATATGAAAGGTTTTAGAACCACTAAGTCCTATTTCAACAATGTGAATAACTTTTGATGCAATAAAGTAAGCGATCGCCGAAAGAATGGCACCTTGAAGTCCAAAAACGGTAGATACAAAAATAAACACAAAAATATTTAAAAAGAGAATTAAATCACTCGTACCGAACGGTAATTTTTTGGACATTAATACGGCCAACATATCAATTCCATCTAGTGCTCCACCATTCCGCAATGCTAATCCCATACCCGTTCCTAAGATTATCCCACCAACAACCGTTACTAATAATGTATCTCCTTCAATAATGGTCGGGATGTGATGCATAAACATCGTACTAACGGAAAGCGAAGCAATACCAAGTATTGATAAAATAGAGAATGTCTTCCCTATTTGTTTATAACCTAACCAAATAAATGGAATGTTTAAAAGGGCTATGAGAACCCCTAAAGGCAAGCCAAATAATTGTGATCCAACGATACTAAGACCGGTTACTCCCCCGTCTGAAACGTTGTTTGGAATTAATACGGCTTCAAGACCATAAGCAGCTATAATTCCCCCAATAATGACCATAACCCCTTGAACGATTTTTCTTAAAGGACTTTTTTTATGTTTTTGATTCGTACCCATATGACTCCTCTTTTCTAACGGTGTATCTATCTATAGTTTTACAAATAAAGTAAAAAAGTTACTTTTATATCCTACCATATAAAATGATCATTTGTGAAATAAAGACATATTTCAATGTTCTCATTTAAAATCTTTCCAATTTAATTGGCTTTCCTTTAGCAATTCTTCGAATGATTTATTTTTTTCTCGTTCTTCCCGCTCTTTACGTTTCTTTTCTTCTTCTAATTCCTTCCTTCTAAGTTCTTCTTCTTTTAATGCTTTCTTTTTCTCCATGAGACTAGCAAGAATATCTTCGCTTAATGCTTCTTTCAACAATAATTTTGCCTCATTATTTTCTTTTTTACGACTCATAGCCATCTCCTTACCTTAAATTTACAGAATATTAATATGTTTCTTGCATTTTAGCGTCATCACTCGATAAAATGTTGAAGAGGAGGGATATTCATGATTTTACCAAATAAAGTTACCATTATTGAAGTAGGACCTCGCGATGGACTTCAAAATGAAAAAACATTCATCCCAACAGAAAAAAAAATTGAATTTATATCAAAATTAAAAGAAGCTCGATTAAAAGAATTAGAGATTACATCATTCGTATCACCAAAATGGGTACCACAAATGGCAGATGCGAAAGAGATTGCGAATCAATGTTTAGATGAGGATACTCGACATTTTATATTAGTACCGAACAAAAAAGGAATGGACCGTTTATATGAAACAAATGCCCGCGCTGTAGCTGTTTTTGTCGGTGTTAGTAATACATTTAATCAAAAAAATATTAATAAATCTACGAATGAAAGTTTGGAAGAACTAAAGCCTCTTATTCAAGAATTGAAAGAACGAGAGTATTTCGTTCGTGCTTGTATTTCAACAGCTTTTTATTGCCCGTATGAAGGAAAGCAAAAAGAAGAGGATACTATTCGATTGTGTGAAGCATTTGTTGATGCAGGTGTCGATGAGCTCAGCGTAGCCGATACGATTGGAATGGCGAGTCCAAAAGAGGCTTATTCTTTATTTAAAAAGCTGAAAAAACGCTTTCCCAATACTTTATTGACTGCCCATTTTCACGATACAAGAAAATTGGGGTTGGCGAATATTTTCGCTTCTCTTCAGGCAGGTGTGGACCGATTTGATTGTTCAGCAGGAGGACTTGGTGGTTGTCCGTTTGCACCTGGAGCATCCGGTAATGTTGCTACCGAAGATGTTGTCTATATGCTCGAAAGAATGGGGATTGAAACGGGCGTCCATTTAGAAAAACTTGTCGAAGCGATAGATATTATCGCCCCAATCATTTCAAGACCGATCGAATCCGGTTATTATCAGTTATATAAACAGCAGTCGAAAGTATAATCGTACTTTCCATCGTTTATGATATTATTGAAAACTAGGGTGAATCATTGTGATTACCCGGGAGGCAAACGAATGAAAAAAGCATTTTATACGTTATTTACCATTCTTATTGGGATTCTAACACTAGGTTTGTATTTTACTCAACGGCTGATGTACATTCGCAAAAAAGATGAACAGTTGATTATCCAGCGAGAAGAAACAGCTGGACGTTTTAATCGAAAAGAATGGGAGCAACTTCCAAAGGAATACGTTTGGATACCCTCTCCACACTCCTATAATATCCGAGCGGTTGTCGTTCGCGTTCATCAAACAAACCGATATATCGTTTTCTCACACGGTGTAACGGAAAACAAAATGAATTCCATTAAATATATGAATATTTTTTTAAAACGAGGATTTAATGCCGTCATTTATGATCATCGGAGACATGGTGAAACTGGTGGCGATACTACATCCTATGGATATTATGAAAAAGATGACTTAAAAGCAGTCGTTGAGTGGCTTTATAAAAAGGTGGGAAGCGATTTACTCGTAGGCATTCATGGAGAATCAATGGGAGCAGCTACCGCTCTTTTATACGCTGCAGACCCCGATAGTCTCGCTCATTTTTATGTGGTTGACTGTCCGTTTTCTGATTTACGAGAATTGCTAGCTTATCGAATTCAGCAAGAATTGAAAATCATTGCGCCTAAATGGTTGCTTCCAATTGGAAATGTTTTATTAAAACTTCGGAACGGATACAGACTGGAAGACGTTTCACCGATTTCAGTTATTGAGCAAATTAACGAACCTATTTTATTTATTCATAGTGAAAAAGACGATTATATTTTACCAAGCATGACGAAAAAACTTTATGAAAAAAAACGTGGAGATAAAATGATGTTCATTGCTAAAAATGGAGCCCATGCCCAGTCTTATAATGAAAATCAAAAAGAATACGAGGATACAATTGATGAATTTTTACTTACTTACGTTTTGAAATTTCAAGATCATTAGAACATGCCTCTAATGATCTTTTATTGTTCATATAAACTCATTCGAGAATGAAACATTTGCTGTTTGCTTTTTAATTGGAAACTTTTTGTTGTCTCTGAATAGTCCAGCTGCATTTCATCATCAAAAAAGATCATACTTCCCTTATTGATATATATAGGAAAGGGCGAATTCGTAATCATTTGAACATCATAGCGATCTAAATCAGATCCAATGGTTAACGCTGTCACTCCATTAACTCCACACCCACATCCGTCAGTATCATACGTTAATTTCACATATTGGTTTTGTTTTAATTTTTCTTCGATCTTTTTTATCGCTAACTCACTCAAGTTCAATTTTATCATAGCGATTCCTCCTATCTTCTCTCGTAGTATATCTATTTTCTTTTCTTCGGTAAAGAAACTTAGCTTGCAAAAATTGTGAATACCCTTTACTCTGATGAAAAGAGAGCTTTTTGAAAGGATGTGGAGGATTTGGAAAAAGTTCAGATTAAAGTAAATGACAACGGATCGCTACGTGTAACAGGGGATGTTGAATTAATTGACGCAGAAGGTAATCGTTTTGTTACAAAAAAAACATTTTCCCTATGCCGTTGCGGGCTGTCTAATAACAAACCTTTTTGTGACGGATCTCATAAAGGCAAGTTTGAGTCCGTTGTACGTGCAGAAAAATCCGAATAATTTTTAGGGAGAAGTGATTCCTCTTCTCCCTTATTCCTCTATCAGCTGTACATCTTCTATATCAGACATAGGAATATGATGTTTTTTCCCACCTTCATCCATCATGATCATCATCTTCGTTAACACATCATACTTATCCAGCTTTCCCGCCAAATGTTTATGACGTTTATGTTCATAATAAGTAACATTTATTTTATAGCTGTATTCCATCGCGATGTTCATGATACGATTCATTTCTTCAATCTTTTGCTCGTCTAATTGCACTTTTGACTCCCATTGATCTTCCTCTTTCCAATCACGCAAAAGTTTTACATGCTCTGGGAGCATCATCGACGTCCACTTGATTCTGCCACGATCACGAATCACGCCTTATCCCTCCGTTTTTTATGCCTTATGACCGCCGACTAACTTCGCACGGTATTTTGCTGTTCCACCTTCTGTATAAGAAACCGCTCGCAAAAGGGCATCAGGACCAAATCGACTCCGAATTCGATCAACAACATATCCTAATTCTCGTTGTTTCCATCGATTTGGTTCAAATAAGCTCAACTGAATCATTTCATCAGGGACGACATTGGATAATGATACTGATATTTGCCGAACGGTTCTTCCATCGTAATGTTTCGAGAAAAGTTCTAAACATACAGCATACAAATCCATTGTAATATTCGTTGGTTCTTTCACCGTTTTTGATCGATAAAATCCCCCGCCTAACTCTTCATGACTGTAGCCGATGCCGAGACTGACAGTTCTCCCCGCCATTCGATGAGTTCTTGCTCTTCTTGCGACTTCTTCGCACATTTCTAATATAACATGCCTAATTTCATCTTCTTTTTTATAATCACGAAGTAAAATTTGACTCTTTCCAAAACTGATTTGTCCATCCATAATCGGAGCACCTATCTCAGAAAGATCTACCCCCCATGCATGATAATAAAGTTGGTTACCCATAATTCCAAATTTTTCTTCTAACTTTTTTAACTCATATCGTGCAAGCTGACCGACTGAAAAAATGCCCATGCTGTTTAATGTTCGCTCTACTCTTTTTCCAATTCCCCACATTTCTCGTAATGGAGAGACAGGCCAAAGTTTTTTTGGCACATCTTCATACGACCAAACAGCAATTCCTTCCTTTTTCGCTTCTAAATCAAGCGCCAGCTTAGCAAGAAGCATATTCGGCCCTATTCCGATGGAACATGGAAGCTGAAATTCCCGCTCCATATCTTTTTTGATTTTTTCGGCAATCGTATAAGCATCACCCCAAAGGTGTAGCGTTCCATCCACTTTTAAAAAACTTTCATCAACGCTATATGTGTGAATACATTCTTTTGGAACATAGCGATGAAACAAGCGAGAAATTTCCGTCGATACGCGTAAATATGTCCCCATTTTCGGCTCAACAAGTTCAATTCGGGGGTCATTTGGAATTTCAAATAACCGCGACCCTGTTTTGATCCCAAACTCCTTTTTCAAACGAGGAGAAGCTGCCAATACAACGCTTCCGGGACGATTTTTATCACCGACAATCGCAATGTAACAGTTTAACGGATCCTTTCCCTCTATGACTGCCGAACAGCTTGCATAAAAACTTTTAATGTCCACACATAAAATATGCTGACGTGGCAATGTATCGTAATCAACCATGCTCCTCACCTCACCAAACATATGTTCGATTATATTCTATTCTATATCTTATACGAATATACGTTCGTGTTTCAATGGGAATTTGTGCAAAATGACTCATGAAAAAAGATATAGAAAGTGGAGTTTTTAAAAAAGAGCATCCAAATGTGGTAATAAAAATCAGGAAATTATTAACATTTCTTGAGTAAAAATAAGGGGGATCATATGAAGAAAACATTTAACGATTGATAAGTTTTATTTATCGCCTTAATCGGATTAGTTATTTTTACTGTTTACAGTAAAATGTTTCGTAAATATAGCGACAAAAAAACAGAGGGGAAAGACTCTGTTTCAAACGAATTATTTTATTTCTTCTAACTTCGCTTCATCAACGTAATACATATATTTTAGCAGTTTACTTCCATGTGTAAATGAGAACAATTCCATTTCATACGCATTTTTCTCAGGTGAAAAATGAAACTTTTTTAAAATCAATGGTTTTTCATAACGATCAAGTGCATCCTTTAACATCGCCGAAACAGCAATGCTTTCCTTTTGACTCGTTTCATCAACAAAAATTTTCAATTCGACGGCATCGGCTTGAGCAGGAAACGATTCACGAATCTCTCCTGAATGGAATGGCTGTACTTTCATTCCTAATTCCAGATCAGAAAACAAAAATCTATTTCCATCTGAATCAATGATAATCGTATCCTTATTAGTGGTATAAAAAATATCTCCAATGAGTACCCTCTTTCCTTCAATAGCCGTAATAAAACCAGTAGGACCACTAACACCTTTTTCGTGATTAGGAGCTTTCCCATTTGCCATTAAATCAAAACTATTTCTCCCACAAGCTATTAATAATAATGAAGCTAACAAACAAACGATGAAAAACTTTTTCATCCCATTTCACCACCTTTATCATAAAGACGAAGCTAATAAGAAATACGTTACAATTTTATTTTTTATTTAACAAATTTCCCGCCACTTTATCCGCAATAGAAGGAAACAACTGATATAAAACACTTCCTACATTCATCCAACGTGGTACATTTAATTCCCGTTTTGGCTTTATCATTAATTGGACGATTTTTTCTGCAACATCATCCGGCTTAAGCATAAATTTTTTTACATTTTTCACATAGTTTCCTGATCGATCCGCAACATGAAAAAAATTTGTTTCTATTGGTCCAGGATTTACCGATGAAACATAAATGTTCGTTTTCGAAAGTTCCATCCGCAAACTATTCGTAAATCCTAATACGGCATGTTTCGTAGCGGAATAACCACTGGATTTGGGTGTTGCTAGTTTACCGGCTTGTGAGGCAATATTAATAATATGCCCTTCGTTTCTTTCTATCATAGAAGGAAGAACTTCCTTCGTACAAGCCATCAACCCGATCACGTTCACCTCAAACATTTGTTTAATCTCCTCTAAATTTGCATCTATAAATGAATCAAAGATTCCAAATCCAGCATTATTTAAAAGTATATCGATATGATGTACATCTTTGAAAATTTGTTGAAAAACAACTTTTACTTGATCGGTATCACTAACATCGAGCGAATAATAGAGACAATCAACGGAAAATAATTGATGAAGTTGTTCAGAGAGACGTTTTAGTTTTTCTGTAGATCGTGCAATTAATATAGGTCTAGCTCCTAGCTTTGCAACGTTATAAGCTACTTTTTCACCGATGCCTGAGGAAGCACCTGTAATCACAATGTTTTTGTTGTTAAGCTCTTTCATATCACACCTCAATATTCACCAAAATTTTCTTGTTATCTAATATTTTATACAATAGCTTGCTAAATAAATAGAATCGAGAAATTTGTTATCGTGGATGATAAATTCGTCATAGAAGGAATTTTATTTGAGGACTATAAACGAAATTTAGTATTGGATATTGGTATATACAAAGTTAATGAAAGGTCGAGCGGATGACTCCTTACAACGCACACAAGCCGAGGCGACGTGAGTCTATGGGGTCATCCGCGAGATAAAGTAAAAGGTTCATCTTTTTTTACATAACTGGACTAAAAACGTCTTATTTACTTTTATACATCCATACATCATCATTTCGAGAAATTACTGTTACTTCATCAATCGATTGTAAATAATCAAGCTGAGCCACTGTTTCAGAAAGCGTTAAAGATAGCTCTCTTTCATAAGCTTGAGGAAATAATTGCTTGCAAATGTCAAAAGCGGTCAAAGGCATTTCTTCAATCATATTTTTTACTTTCATAGCTCTTTCATGTTGTCTAGCAATTCTTCGGTCCACTAATGCATGAACATGTGCAACATCTGGCCCATGTCCAGGCAAGACTTTCTCGATTTCATAATTTTTTAACTTTCGAAGAGAATCGTTATACTGTAACTGTGGTTTTGGTCTCTCTTCTCCTCTTTTTTGTGGCGGTTCTAAGAGCGGATTGGATGATATCGTTGCTAATACATGGTCTCCACCAATTAATGTCCGACTTTGCGCATGATAAAAGGAAAGATGGCTTTGTGCATGCCCTGGTGTTTCAATCACTTCCCATCCATGAAGTCCATCGATGAAATCGCCCTCGTGAACAAATTTTGTTAGCGGGCGCTGACTCGAAAACTGTAGCGTTCCTTCCATCTTTTGAATATGGAAAAATTGACTAGCATCAACGCCAAGCTGATGGAACATATTATGATAAAAATTGCGATGATACTTGGTAAACTCTTCATCGCGAATTAACCATGGTTGTCCATACTCATGTCCGATAATTTGTTCAGCACTATCCAAATAATCAGTTAAACCAACATGATCCGGATGGTGATGGGTATAGATCACTTGTTCAATGTCATTAGGAGTTAAATGTAACTCTTTTAATTGTTGCACAAATCGTTGCCATGCTTCATTTGTTTTAGGTCCAGCATCCACTAATGTTAATGCATCCCCTTTTATGACATAGCAATGTACATCCCCTACAGGAAATGGAGTAGGTAACGTGATTTGAGCGATTCCGTTTTTCCATTCAGTCATATGTATCACCTGTCTATGAATATTTCTGTATATGAAAAATCGTACTCAAGCATTACATCTATATTGTACCTTTTCGCTATTTCGATGTCATTTATTTTCACATGTCTTATAAAAAACTCGATATAAAAATGATTTTTTCCTCTTGACAAACAAGCAATCTATTGTTCATAATCAATAAAAATTAAAAATGAAAAACAGGCAATGATTAAGGCCAGTAAATAGGAAATGACGAAAGAGAGTGGAACTCGGCGGCTGAAAGGTTTCACCGTCCTCTTTCCTATTGAACCTACCTTATGAGCTGTTAGGAAAACCTAAACGTAATCCTTGCGTTAAAGGAATCGAGTTGCACAGTTGTATGAAAATGAATCAACTGTGAATAAAGGTGGTACCACGGAAGTAAAATCTTTCGTCCTTAGTGGATGAAAGATTTTTTTTTATTATTAAGTTCATTTAAGCGGAGGTAGATGAGATGAGAAAGATTGCTTTTTTAGGGGCAGGGTCAATAGCTGAAGCGTTGATTTCCGGAATGATTAAGAAAAATATTTTCAAAGGCGAAGATATAATTGTAAAAAACAAATCCAATAAACAACGATTAGAGACACTGAAGAAAAAATATGGCATTATCACCGTAGAAACGGCAGAAGAATTGTTAAATGATATCTCCCTATTATTAATTACTGTAAAACCAAAAGATATCAATCAAGCTTTAGAATCTATAAGACCATATCTTTCCGATCACGTGACGATTGTGTCCGTTGCAGCGGGAGTTTCGATATCAACGATTCAACAAATGCTGAACAAAGCCAATCCAATCATTCGAACGATGCCAAATACCTCTTCTAAAGTCCATGAATCGATAACAGCGATGTCCTATAACTCAAATGTATCCGACGAACAAGTAATGTTTGTCCGTCGATTGTTTGATACCGTTGGAAAAACCTATATCGTTGATGAAAAACATTTAGATGCGATTACCGCATTATCTGGTAGCGGTCCAGCTTATATTTACTATTTCACGGAAGCAATGCTACAAGCAGCCATGAAAATTGGGTTAGATGAAAAACTTTCAAAAACATTCATTGTTCAAACGCTTAAAGGTGCCGTCAAAATGATAGAGGCAACCGATAAAACGTGCGAACAGTTAAGAAAAGATGTCACGAGTCCTGGAGGAACAACAGAAGCAGGTATTAACAAATTAAATGATTACAACGTCCAAAAAGCGATCATTGAATGTATTGTAGCAGCAAAAGAACGTTCCATCCAAATTGGTAAGCAATTTGAAAATACTTTTGTAAAATCAAAATAATTCGTATTATTTTATTTTTCCCTCTAATGATTGGTATACTTTTCTTGTGAGAAAAGCTAAAAGGAGTGTAGCTCAATGAGTGCAAAGTTGTTTGAACCATATACGATTAGAAATATGACTCTTCCAAATCGTATTGTCATGTCACCAATGTGTATGTATTCCTCTCATAAAAAAGATGGCAAAGTGCAAAATTGGCATTTAACCCATTACGCATCACGCGCTGTTGGAAAAACGGGATTAATTATCGTCGAGGCAACAGCCGTAACTCCACAAGGAAGAATATCTGATCAAGATTTAGGGATTTGGAGTGACGAACATATCGAAGGATTACGCACTTTAGTAGATGCTATGAAGGAACACGGGTCTAAAACTGGGATACAAATTGCACATGCTGGTAGAAAAGCAATGGTAGAAGGTGAAATTATTGCTCCTTCAGCCATCCGTTATAGCGAAAAATATAGAATGCCAAAAGAAATGACAAAAGAAGAAATTAAAGAGACTGTACTTGCTTTTCAAAAAGCGGCAGAACGAGCAAAGGAAGCCGGGTTTGATTGCATTGAAATCCATGGTGCGCACGGATACTTAATCAATGAGTTTCTATCCCCATTATCAAATCAAAGAACAGATGAATATGGTGGTTCTCAAGAAAATCGATATCGTTTTCTAAAAGAAATCATTGTAGCAGTAAGAGAAGTTTGGGATGGTCCATTATTTGTACGCATTTCTGCAAGTGATTACCATCCTGAAGGGTTGACGGTAGAAGATTATGTAGTTATGTCTAAATGGATGAAAGAAGATGGAGTCGATCTCATCGATGTAAGTTCAGGTGCTCTTGTACCTGCACGAATTAACCTTTATCCCGGTTACCAAGTAAAATTTGCAGAAACGATTCGAAAAGAAACAAAAATTCCTGTAGGGGCTGTCGGTTTAATTACATCACCACTTCAAGCTGAAGAAATTTTACAAAATGAGCGTGCCGATCTAATCTTTATTGGACGCGAACTGTTGCGTGATCCATATTGGGCAAGAACAGCTGCCAAACAACTTAAATATGACTTACAACCACCTGTTCAATATGAACGTGGATGGGTATAACATAAAAGAGTCGTGCATATCGTCATGAACTCTTCATAGTAAGATGCTTACAAAAAACGGGATTGGGTAAATCCAATCCTGTTTTTTGTTTGAACAAATCAATTTATGCAAATTTATTAATCTTCCCAAATTCGTTTCACACTTTTTTCATTTTCTGAAACAGTTATTTCAAACACATCTGGATTGGTCATTTGTAACAATTGTTCATATCCATAATTATGATCAAATAATCTTAAAAATAAAGTAGATAAATTTCCATGCGAGCATAATAGAAAATTTGACTTTTCCGACTGCAATAAATCCGAATATAGAGAAGAGGCACGCTTTAATCCATATGCGTTTGACTCCCCACCTTCTAAACATAAATGAAAATTATCGAAACTCTCTTTTAATCGATCCTTCCAATTTTCTAACGATTGATTTGAAAGTACTCTTTCGCTCAACCGCTGATCGACAAAGATTTTTATTCCTAAATGGTTAGCAAGAGGGGTAACTGTATCAATCGCTCGTTTATAGGGACTAGATATTATGGCATCAATCACTTTTCCTTGAAAAAAATCAATTAATCTTAAACTATCTCTTTCTCCTTCTTTTGTTAAAGGGGCATCAAATGATTGTCCACTGGCTTGAGCGTGTCGAACTAAATATATTTTTTTCATCTATGTCTTTCACTCCTTATGAGTGGGAATTTTCACGATTTTCAAATCTTGGGCAATATATGAGTGTGGAAAGATTTCCCGAGCTTCTTTTTCTAACAATGGCCAGTCTTCTTTTTCATAACGAGCGCTAATATGGGTTAAAAATAATTGCTTAGCCCCAGCATCTTTTGCAACTTCTGCAGCTTGATGAGTCGTTGAATGAAAATAGGTATGAGCCATTTCAGTTTCATCTTTATGGAAGGTTGCCTCATGAATAACGACATCCGCCAATCGAGCTAATTTTTCACTATTCTCGCATTTTCTTGTATCCCCTAAAATAGTGACAATTCGACCTTTTTTCGTTCCTCCTAAAAAGTCTTTTCCGTTTATTTCCTTACCATTATCTAATGTAACAGTTTCACCATTTTTCAACCGACTATAAATAGGTCCTGGCGGAACTCCAATTTTTTTTAATTTTTCTACTTGTAAAGGCCCTGGACGATCTTTTTCTACAACTCGAAAACCAAAACAAGGGACGGCATGATCTAAATACCTTGCCTCCACGAGAAATTCGTGATCTTCAAAAATAACCCCCTCTTCTATTTCCTCAACAGACAAATCATATAGAAGATGAGTTTGACTCACTCGTAATGAAACATCAATAAAGTTTTTTATTCCTTTTGGTCCATAGACTATAAGAGGACTTGTCCCTCCCAAAAAAGAGCGGCTTCCAAGTAATCCCGGTAGTCCAAAAATATGATCACCATGTAAATGGGTAATAAAAATTTTTTCAATTTTTCTAGGTTTAATTGTTGTATGTAAAATTTGATGTTGAGTGGCTTCTCCGCAATCAAAAAGCCAAATAGAACCACGGTTTAACAACTTTAATGCAATCGAGGTAACATTTCGATTTTTCGCAGGCATCCCTGCACCCGTTCCTAAAAATTGAATCTCCAAGCTTTTCCCTCCTTTCTGTTCCATACAATTGTTTTTTCATATCATACAACCACGTATAATTGTGTCCCTAAATATTTTACCGCATAGAATCAAAGTTTTGTAAAAAAATATAGATGTCTGCACCAATTACGAAAAGAGGGATATCTGTGCAAGAACAAAAAGCACCTAGTTTATTATTGACCATTTTCGGAGCTACCGGTGATTTAGCGAAAAGAAAATTATTCCCTTCCCTTTATAGACTATATAAAAAAAATTTATTAAACAAACGTTTTGCCATTGTAGGTGTAGCTAGAACCGAAATGAGCGATGATGAGTTCCGCAATCGTGTAAAAAAATCCGTTCAAACATTTGGGGAAATTGATAACGACATCGATGCATTCACATCGCATTTTTATTACGTCCCTCATGATGTAACGAATAAAGAATCATATATAAAATTAAAACAACGAATGGACGATATTGATCGTCAGCATCAGTTAGAAGGAAACCGTATTTTTTATTTAGCTATGGCACCAGAATTTTTTGGAACCATTTCTCTCCACTTAAAAGAATCAGGATTAACTGAAACGAACGGATTTAAACGATTAATTATTGAAAAACCTTTTGGTCATGACTTGTCTTCTGCTCAAAAACTAAATAAAGAGATTCGTGAATCTTTTCATGAAGAAGAAATTTTTCGTATCGACCATTACTTAGGAAAAGAAATGGTTCAAAACATTGAAGTGATTCGGTTTGCGAACAATTTATTTGAACCGTTATGGAATAACCGCTATATTTCTAACATTCAAATTACCTCTAGTGAATCATTAGGCGTCGAAGATCGAGGTAGGTATTACGAAACAAGCGGTGCCTTAAAGGATATGGTACAAAATCATATTTTACAAATGGTGTCGTTGCTTGCTATGGAGCCACCTGTACGTCTTTCTCCCGATGATATTCGAGCAGAAAAAATTAAAGTATTAAAAGCGCTAAGGCCAATCGATAAGGAAAAAGTTCATGAACACTTTGTTCGTGGGCAGTACGGTTCAGGAACCATTAATGGTGAAATAGTACCTGGCTATCGGGAAGAGCCAAATGTTCATCCACAATCAAATACGGAAACGTTTGTGGCAGGACGTATATTTATCGATAATTTTCGCTGGGCAGGTGTGCCATTTTACATACGAACAGGAAAGCGAATGCCTTTGAAAACAACAAAAATTGTCGTACAATTTAAAGATAATCCTTTTCAATTATATTATAAGGATCATCCGCAACCTAACTTACTTGTCCTTCATATTCAACCAGAAGAAGGAATTACCCTTCATTTTAATGCAAAAAAAGCGGGACAAAGTGTTGCAACAACGCAAGTAAAACTTAATTTTTCGAATCAAAAAATTGATGGAATCAATACACCAGAAGCCTATGAAAAACTATTATTTGATTGTATGTTAGGGGATTCCACCAATTTTACTCATTGGGAAGAGGTTGCACTATCGTGGAAGTTCGTTGATCCGATTTCAGAAGTTTGGCAAAACGAGCAATCGTCATTTCCAAATTATGCTGCTTTCACAAACGGACCAGAAAGTTCAAACGAATTACTTGCTTTGGATGGTCATTTCTGGTGGTCGGTCAACGATTTAGATATAGAAAATTGCTAGAGGATGTGAAAATTCATGAAAATTTATGATGTGACGGCACCCATTTTTGAAGGGATGCCGGTTTACAAAAACAAAAAGGAAAAACAGCCAGAAATTAAGACCGTAACGAATGGGCATGTGACCGAATCAAGAATCTCTTTAGACGTTCACACTGGAACGCATGTCGATGCACCGTTACATATGATGAACGATGGTGCCACAATCGAATCCATCCCGATTGAACAATTAATACGACCTTGCAAACTATTTGACTTAACGCACTTAGAGGAAAAAATTCAAGAAAAAGATATTCAACATCTAACAATTGAAAAAGGAGATTTTGTCTTATTTAAAACGAAAAACTCTTATGATGAAACGTTTAATTTTGATTTTATATATGTTGCCCAATGTGCTTCACGCTTTTTAGCTGAACGCAATATTTCAGGCGTAGGAATCGATGCGCTTGGGATTGAACGAGCCCAAGAAGGTCATCCTACCCATCGAACATTAATGGAAAAAAATATTATTATTATTGAAGGACTTCGTTTGAAAGAGGTACCAGAAGGAAACTATTTTATGGTCGCAGCTCCTTTAAAAATCATGGGGACTGACGCTTCACCAGCTCGAATTGTTTTAATTGAAAATAGCGAAAATATCCCTTTTGCATCATCATAAAAAGGAAGCAGTTTTCCCTGAATAAATGTATAAAACATTGGAAGACCTCAAATGCTTGAGGTCTTCTACTCTTTATCAGCTAAAAAGTCTTTATTAAAGCTTGTATTCGTAAAACCTTTATTGTTCGCCTTTTTACTACCTTTCATTATCACCTGATCGCCAAATTTTTCTTTAAGAAGCTCAATCGTTTTCAATAACGGCTCTTTTTTGGCTTCTTCTTCATATGAAAACAAATCGAGTTGAACCGCTACCAATTCTTCTTCTATTAAATCCCCTCCGGTAATTCCTAAAAGACGAACAGGATTACCATTCCAGTGATTTAAAAATATGAAACTAGCTTGTTCAAAAATTTCTTGCTCGGATTGAATGGGATGGTCTAGTTTTTTGCTACGGGTAATCGTTTTTCTGTCTTTATATCGAATCATGACTTGTATTGACTCAGCGAAAACACTTTTACTTTTAAGTCTTGTAGATACTTTTGCTGCTAATGCTTTTAGGAAGTTTAATAATTCTTGTTGATTAGAGATATCTCTCGGTAATGTCGTAGAATTACCAACGCTCTTATAATCGTAAATGGAATTCGGATCTACCGGACGTGTGTCAATCCCATTCGCCCGTTCTTTCAGACGTACACCATTAATTCCTAATAAATGTTTTAATTGTATGTCATTCGCTTTGGCTATATCACCAATGGTATGAATATGAATGGAAGCTAATTTTTCCGCTGTTTTCTTTCCAACCCCATGCATGTCTGAAGCAGGAAGTGGCCATAAAAGCTTTGGAATATCTCGTTTTCTTAAGACGGTAATTCCTAAAGGTTTTTTCATATCAGATGCCATTTTCGCCAAAAACTTATTTGGTGCTATTCCGATGCTACATGGTAAATCGAATTGATTATATAAACGTTTTTGGATACTTTTGGCAATATCTATAGGACTTCCTAATTCATAAAGATTAGTGATATCCATGTACCCTTCATCAATAGAAACCGGTTCTACTAAATCTGTATATTGACGGAGAAGATCGAACATTTTTAATGAAGCTGCCCGATATCGATCAAAATTCGGAGTCATAACAATTAAATTCGGACATAATTTTTTTGCTTCCCAAAGGGGCATAGCTGCTTTAACTCCAAAGCTTCTCGCTTCATAACTGCATGTGATTACGATTCCTCTCCGTTCTTCTGGATTGCCCGCAATGGCTAACGGTTTTCCTTTCAATGAAGGATTGTAAGCCATTTCTACTGAAGCATAAAAACTATTCATATCAACATGTAAAATAACTCTACCTTTTTTCGGGTACATGTGTTTCATTTCGTTCACCAACTTATTTTTGTTGATAAAGGAAAAATTACCCAAATGGAATCCATTTGGGTAAACATACATTATACATTCTGCTTTTGCTCATGAATATAATTTTTGACGATTTCCATACCTTCCAACCAACCGATGAAAGAAGAAGGATCAATGATGACGATTAGTCTTCCATTAATGTTAGCAACACCGCTTAAAAAACGTTTATTATGATTGTCTATTAATGATACTTGTTTCAAAGCGTGATTTGGAATATCAATCATTTCTTTTACTTCTTGAACATATAGGGACATTGGAAGATCATTCGTACGAACAATGATTAATCGATTTCCTTCATCAGCATCACTTTTCTCATCGTAGAATACTTCTTTTAAATCAATGACAGGCACCATTTCTCCCCTTGCTCGTTTGATTCCTTTTATGTAAGGAGGAAAATTTGGATTAGACTCTATATCTTGGGTAAACTCAACTGAAATAACGTCATCTAGTTTCAATCCGTATTCTTCGCCATTAATGGAAAAAATAATTGCTTTTTGAGAAGTACTCATCACTTTCTCCCCATTCACATTAATTTTTTTGGGAACTTACGATTTGAACAATGGCAACAACCATTTCTGTTAATTTTATTAGTTCCTCTATTGGCATACGCTCATTTTTAGTATGTATTTCTTCATAACCGACAGATAAAACAACAGAAGGAATACCAAATCCAGCAAAAATGTTTGCATCTGAGCCTCCGCCGCTATGTAACAGCTCACTGGTTCTTCCGATTTTTTCTGCTGCTTTTTGAGCTATTTGAACAACAAGATCCTCACTTGTGAACTTAAAGCCAGGATACATAACTTTAACTTCGACTTCTGCTTGACCACCCATTTCATTAGCTGTTTGTTCAAACGCTTCTTTCATCTTTTGCACTTGGCGTTCCATTTTTTCTGGTACAAGAGAGCGAGCTTCAGCTAAAATATCTACACGATCACAAACGATATTTGTTGCTTGTCCACCTTCAAAACGACCAATATTAGCGGTTGTTTCTTCATCAATGCGACCTAACGGCATTTTTGCAATCGCTTTTGCTGCAATAGTAATGGCAGAAACCCCTTTTTCCGGTGCAACTCCTGCATGAGCGGTTTTTCCTAAAATCGTTGCTTTTATTTTTGCTTGGGTTGGGGCGGCTACAATGATATTTCCAACTTTTCCATCACTATCTAACGCAAATCCGTATTTTGCCTTTAATAGTTGTGGATCTAATGCTTTTGCTCCAACGAGTCCAGATTCTTCTCCACAAGTAATGACAAATTGGATCGTTCCGTGCTCTATATTGTTTTCTTGGATGACGCGAATGGCCTCCAGAATACTTGCTAACCCTGCTTTATCATCCGCCCCTAATATGGTTGTACCATCGGAAACAATATAACCATCTTTAATCGAAGGTTTAACACCTTTTCCCGGAACGACTGTATCCATATGAGAAGTAAAATATATAGGGTCAACATTTTCTTTATTTCCATGCATTGTAACAGTTAAATTTCCTGCACCGTGTCCAGTGATTGATGTCGTATCATCTTCATATACTTCCAAACCTAATTGTTCAAATTTCTTTTTTAAAACATCTGCAATTTCTCTTTCATACTTTGTTTCTGAATCGATTTGTACTAACTCTAAAAACTCTTGAATTAAGCGTTCTTGATTGATCATGATGTAACCTCCAATTTCCGTAATATTCCCTTTTCAGTATACCTTTTTCACGATTTTTTGTACATTTACAGAGGTATATTTCCGTGTTTCTTTTTCGGGCGATCTTCTTCTTTATGTTCCAACATTTCCAATGCTTGAATTAGTTTTATTCTGGTTTCTCTTGGATCGATGACATCGTCGACCATCCCTCGAGATGCAGCAACATAAGGATTTGCAAATTTCTCCCGATATTCTTCAATCTTTTTCCTACGTGTTTCTTCAGGATCCGGACTATTTTCAATTTCTTTTGCAAATATAATATTGGCTGCACCTTGAGGGCCCATCACAGCGATTTCAGCATTTGGCCAAGCATAAACAATATCAGCACCAATTGATTTACTATTTAGTGCAACATAAGCTCCACCGTATGCTTTACGTAATATAACGGTTATTTTTGGTACAGTTGCTTCAGAATAAGCATATAAAATTTTCGCCCCGTGTCTAATAATTCCACCATGTTCTTGTTTAACACCTGGGAAAAATCCAGTAACATCTTCAAATGTAATGATAGGAATATTAAAAGAATCACAAAATCTAATAAATCTTGCTGCTTTATCGGAAGAATCAATGTCGAGTCCACCAGCCATAAATTTCGGTTGGTTGCATACTAGTCCAACAACCTTTCCTTTCATTCGTGCAAAACCCACGACAATATTTTTCGCGAAATTTTCGTGAATTTCCATAAAACTTCCTGGGTCAGCGACTTGTTCAATCACTTTACGAACATCATACGGTCTTACCGCATCAAAAGGAACAATATCTGTTAAGTCTGGCCGATAGTCGTCTCCATCTTCATATGGAATTGAAGGAGGCGTTTGATTATATTTTAATGGTAAATAACTGAGCAATTTTCGAACGGTAAGTAATGCTTCTTCTTCTGACTTTGCCGCAAAATGAGCATTCCCGCTTTTTGTACTATGAATTTGTGCGCCTCCTAGGTCTTCGGAAGAAATTTTTTCGCCTGTGACGGTTTCAATAACCTTTGGACCAGTGATGAACATTTGACTTGTTTTCTCCACCATAATAACAAAATCTGTTATGGCAGGTGAATAGACGGCTCCACCAGCACAAGGTCCCATAATAACAGAAATTTGCGGTACAACACCAGAATAAATGGAATTTCGATAAAAAATATGCCCATATCCGTCTAAAGATACAACACCTTCTTGAATTCTAGCACCACCGGAATCATTTAAGCCAACGATAGGTGCCCCATTTTTTGCTGCTAAATCCATTATATTGGCTATTTTTTTTGCATGCATTTCTCCTAATGCTCCACCAAAAACGGTAAAATCTTGTGAAAATATGTATACTGGGCGCCCATTCACTTTTCCGTAACCAGTTACGACACCGTCTCCCGGCCCTTTAACATTTTCTAATCCAAAATCATAACACCGATGCTCGATAAAAGGATTTAATTCAACAAAAGTTCCTTCATCGACTAATAAATCAATTCGTTCACGAGCCGTTAATTTACCTTTTTCATGTTGTTTAGCGATTTTTTCATCACCACCGCCGAGCTCAATCTCTCGTTTTCGATCATATAATTCATTAATTTTTTCATAAATGTCTGACATCTAGGAATCCCCCTTTGGCTTTTGACACAACTCATATAAAACTCTTCCTGTCGATTTCGGATGCATAAATGCAACAAGTGCTCCACCGGCACCAGTTTTTGGAACTTCTTGAATAAACTGAATATCTTCAGCTTTCAATTCTTCCATCTTTATATGTATATCATCGACTTCAAAAGCAACGTGATGAATACCTTCCCCTTTTTTTTCTATAAATTTAGCAATTGCACTTTCTTCGGAAACGGGTTCCAGCAATTCTAGTTTACAATCTCCCACTTTTAGAAAAGCAACTTTTACTTTTTCAGACTCTACTATTTCTGTTTTTATATGTTCTAATTTTAAAATTTCAGTATAAAAAGTTAGAGCTTGTTCAATTGAACGAACAGCAATCCCGATATGATCAATTTTTTTCATCTCAACACCCCTTCTATCTTTCTTTTTAAATTTTATCATATTTTTGAAAACTTTTACTTATCTATGAAATATAAGAAAGAGTAATAAGATTCTCTTAATAGAGAATGAAAAGTAGATCATAGAAATTCATCAAGCCTATAGAACTTAATGTCCTTGTAGATTAAAAATATCCATTGTACAATATAGATGAGGAGGATTTTTCATGTCCAAAAAAGTACAAAAAATATTTGTATATTTAATGCTATTTGCCATGATTGCCTCAACGATTCTTTTTGGAATATCAATGGCAATGAATTAATAAATGGAGCATACCGTTAATATGGTATCGCTCCATTTTCTTTTCCAAGTTGTTCAAATGTTTTTGTTGTATGGGTAATAAGAATTTTTGACCCAATCGGGATTTGATCAAACAATTGCTCAACCGCTTGATTATGCATGCGAATACAGCCTTGAGATATATAATAACCTATCGATTCTGGTCGATTCGTTCCATGTATTCCATACATTCGACCATCGGTGTTTAATGCATCGAACCCAATCCACCGACTTCCTAGCGGATTATTTGGGGCTCCCCCTTGAATATTTTTCTTCCGATAATATGGATTGATCGCTTTTACCGTGATAGTAAACGTTCCTTCCGGAGTTAAATCCAACGTTTTGCCCGTAGCAACTTTATACACCTTTTCAACTTTTCCTTCATGAATAAAAGCTAGTTCATTCGTTCGTTTATTAACGATTAAAAACGGATCTCCAACCATCGGATTTTGTCCTAATGGAAATAAAGGTGAAACAGTCATAAGGAGAATGGCTAAGAACGTTTTCAAACTGATCATCTCCTTTTTACTTAGTTTGTTCAATAATTTGAATATCAAACCATTCCATTAAGGATAAAGAATGGGTGCAAACAGACATGTATAGAGGTAAAGGGGAGGATATTAATTTGGAGAAACATTCACTAAATTGAAAGATAGGCTAGACATATTTATCAAAAAAACCGAGGGGTACTCCCTCGGCTTATACTTCATCACAATATTGATCAAAATAGTTTTGCAATTTTTGGATAACAGAAATAGGTTCGTGACCTTCAATTTCATGTCTTTCCACCATTGCTAACAATTTTCCATCTTTTAATAGCGCAAATGACGGTGAAGATGGTGGATAATCGTCAAAATAACTTCTAGCACGTTCGGTCGCTTCTTTATCTTGACCGGCAAAGACAGTTACTAAATAGTCAGGGCGTTTATCATAATTAACAGCATGGAAAGCTGCAGGTCTAGCAATACCACCTGCACAACCACATACAGAATTAATCATAACTAATGTAGTTCCTTTTCTTGCAAATGCTTCATCTACTTCTTCAGGAGTAGTTAATTCAGTATATCCTGCAGCTCGAATTTCTTCTCGAGCTTGTCGAACGACATCATTCATAAAAAAGTTAAAATCGATTGACATATAATCGCTCCTTTATCATTAATCTATGTATTATATTATCAGTGTTTTAAAGAAAATATCAAATTTTAGGTTTAATTTTTTATAAAACGGGAATAGTATGAATACACATGATCCATACCCCTAACTCCCTGATATTGGATAGTGCGAATAAGCACTGTCCGTTTTTTTTATTTTTGATAAAATGCTTGAAACAATGATTCAACTGCTTCAGTGGCAGGCATTTGCCCTTCCACCACTTGTTGAATTAAACTTGGATAAATTGATTTCACATTTGAATCTTGGTAAAAATCCATTAACAATTTTTCTTGGATAAGCGCATGTACCCAATCTTTTCGTTGTTCTTTTCTTCGTTCATAAAAAACACCGCTAGTTTTTGTCGTTTTGATAAATTGCTGAATAACCTTCCATATTTCTTCCATCCCTTGATGATAAAGAGCTGAACATGTATATGCTTTCGTTGTCCATCCTTTCGTGGCGGGTTGGAGAAAATGAAGGATTTGATTAAACTCTCTTTTCGTTTTTTCGGCATGACGAATATTGTCTCCATCTGCCTTATTGACAACTATCGCATCCACTAGCTCCATAATTCCTCGTTTCATTCCTTGAAGTTCATCTCCGGCTCCTGTAATAGCCAATAATAAGAAAAAGTCGACCATTCCACGCACATTTGCTTCGCTTTGTCCGACACCAACCGTTTCAACAATAATCACATCAAAGCCAAATGCTTCACATAAAGCTATCGTTTCTCGCGTTTTTCTATGAACCCCACCTAATGTACCTTCAGATGGAGATGGGCGGATAAAAGCATTTTTTTCTTTAACCAATTGTTCCATTCTCGTTTTATCTCCGAGAATACTCCCCCCGTTAACAGATGAAGTTGGATCAATCGCTAATACAGCAACTTTATGATGTTGTTTGATTAAATGCAAGCCGAATGATTCTATAAAAGTACTCTTTCCCGCACCTGGGACACCGGAAATACCAATGCGAACGGAATTTCCAGTGTAGGGAAGCAATTCTTTTAAAATTTGTTGGCTTTTCTTCTTATGCTCCGGAAGATTGCTTTCAATTAAGGTGATTGCTTTCGCCAACATAACACGATCTTTATTTAATATTCCTTTTATATAGTCGTTGATCGAAATTTCTTCGTTTTTCATTTTTCGATACTTTTTTTTCGGGAAGGAAGATGGGTTTTGTTTATTGTCCATCTTCTTCCACTTCCTCATATCCAAGGCGTTTTAAAATTTCTTCAACGACTTTTTGCGCAGCCACAGGAATAATCGTTCCTGGCCCAAATATAGCAGAGACTCCTTTAGAATATAAAAATTCATAATCTTTTGCTGGAATGACTCCTCCGACTATGACAACAATGTCATCACGACCAAGTTTTTTCAATTCTTCTATTAATTCTGGTACTAATGTTTTATGGCCGGCTGCTAAGGAACTAACACCGACTACATGAACATCATTTTCCACTGCTTGAAGGGCTGTTTCTTCAGGAGTTTGGAATAACGGTCCAATATCTACATCAAATCCTAAATCGGCAAATGCAGTAGAAATCACTTTAGCTCCTCGATCATGCCCGTCTTGTCCCATTTTAGCTACAAGCATACGTGGTCTTCTTCCTTCAAGACGTAAAAATTCTTCCGTCAACTGTTTCACTTCTTCGATTTGTTCATGATCTTGATAAGCACTCGAATAAACGCCGCTTATGGAACGAATAACAGCTTTATGTCTTCCGCAAACTTTTTCAATAGCCATCGAAATCTCTCCCAAAGTTGCACGATTTCTTGCAGCTTCAACAGCTAACTCCAATAAATTCCCTTTTTTCGTTTGTGCCGCTTTTGATAAGGCTTCCAACGATTGTTTTACCGCTTCTTCATTTCTTGTTTCCTTTAGTTGTTTTAATTTTTCCAATTGACGATTTCGAACAGCTGTATTGTCAATATCTAAAATATCAATTTCTTCTTGACTGTCGATTCGATATTTATTTACACCAATAATCGTTTCTTTTCCTGAATCGATCATTGCTTGTCTTTTGGCTGCCGCTTCTTCAATTCTTAATTTTGGAATACCAGTTTCGATCGCTTTTGTCATACCGCCAAGCTCTTCAATTTCTTCAATGTGCTGCCATGCACGTTTCATCAGCTCATGAGTCAAAGTTTCAACATAATACGAACCGCCCCATGGATCGATCACTCGGGTAATATCCGTTTCTTCTTGTAAATACAATTGCGTATTTCTAGCAATCCGTGCGGAAAACTCAGTAGGTAAAGCAATCGCTTCATCTAAAGCGTTCGTATGTAAAGATTGTGTATGTCCCATGGTTGCTGCATGAGCTTCTATTAGAGTCCGTATAACATTATTAAATGGATCTTGTTCTGTTAAACTCCAACCACTCGTTTGCGAATGGGTACGTAGAGCCATTGATTTCGGGTTTTTCGGAGAAAATTGTTTCATCAATTTTGCCCACATAAATCTCGCGGCTCTCATTTTTGCCACTTCCATGAAATAATTCATGCCAATGGCCCAAAAAAAAGATAATCTTGGTGCAAATGAATCAATATCAATTCCAGCGTTTATTCCTGTTCGTACATACTCTAATCCATCAGCCAAAGTATACGCTAATTCTAAATCGGCAGGTGCTCCAGCTTCTTGCATATGATAACCTGAAATACTAATGCTATTAAATTTTGGCATATACTTTGACGTAAATGAAAATATGTTAGAAATAATATGCATAGACATTTCTGGAGGATAAATATACGTGTTTCGTACCATATATTCTTTTAAAATATCGTTTTGAATCGTTCCTGAAAGCTGTTCGCGTTTTACCCCTTGTTCTTCTGCTGTCACAATATAAAATGCCATAATAGGTAATACTGCGCCATTCATCGTCATCGATACAGACATTTGATCAAGAGGAATTCCGTTAAATAATATTTTCATATCTTCAACTGAATCAATCGCCACACCAGCTTTTCCAACATCACCAACAACTCTTGGATGATCGGAATCATATCCACGATGCGTCGCTAAATCAAACGCCACAGATAAACCTTTTTGCCCTGCAGCTAAGTTTTTTCGATAAAATTCATTTGATTCTTCTGCTGTAGAAAATCCAGCATATTGACGAATCGTCCAAGGTTTATTTACATACATCGTTGGATAAGGACCACGTACATAAGGTGGAAGTCCCGGAAAAGTATTTAAGTGGATGTAATCTTCAATATCTTTTTTCGTATACAATGATTTAATTGGTATTCCTTCATAGGATTCTTTAACTACTTCAATAGATGGTTCATGATTTTTTTTATTTGAGGATGAATCGAATAAGGATATGTTTCGAAAATCCGGTCTCATCTTCCCTCCACCTCCAACTCTTTCAGTAGTTGAGCATTCATTTCAAAACAGTTTGTTTTGATGTCAATATAATCCGTTAATCCATGTAAACGGAATTGATTGATTAAGTTATCACTTGGCATTCCGGCTAAAAATAGTTTCACTTTACATTCCGTTTGAATAGCTTTAATGATGGATAAACCGATCTTTTCATATTGTTCATTCGATCCACAAACAATATAAATAGGTAATTGGCTGTTTTTAACAAATTGAACAGCATCCTTTTCATCATAACACTCTTGACTAATTACGGACTCTATTCCTCCAGCAGCTAAAAAGTTTTGAATGAAATCGACACGAGTTTTATGGTCTTTTAATGCTCCTAAACCGATCAATCCAATTTGCGGTTTTTTTCCATATTTTTGTTCAAATTTTAAAGATTGAATACGAAGTTGTTCAAAATCATTTGCTAGTCTCATTGGCTGAACTGGTTCTATATCTTCCGTGTCCGCAATAGTCAAGAATGATTCCATTATTAAATGGATATTTATGTTTTGTTGACGATCCTCCATCGATTTTTCCACAAATATTTCATCACTTTTCAATCCTTGGATACTTTGAGGTTGTTGTAGCTTATCTTTTAAATTCGGGAAAACATTTGTACCGATTAGTTTTACTTTTCGTTTTGCCACCTGTTTAATACGTTCTTCTTTTAAAGTACGAATTTCTTTTTGAATTCTTCCCGATTTCAAGTTTGATAATAATCCTCCGCTATTTTCTATATCTAAAAATAGTTCCCATGCCTTTTCCATTAATGTTTTTGTCAATTCTTCAATATACCAAGAACCTCCGGCAGGATCGATTGGATGAACGATAGATGTTTCTTCACGAATAATATGTTGCGTGTTTCGAGCAATCCGTTCTCCTAATTCACTGGCTGATTCTTGATACCAATCAAATGGATCTACATGTATATATTGTACTTGTGCTAAACTGGCAGCAAACGCTTCAGCCCCACTACGTAGCATATTTACATAAGGATCAGTCACCGTTTTATTCGTTTTAGTTGTTTCGGCTCGGATAATCATTTTTCGATTTTTTTCTGTGACATTGTAAGCTTCGCCTATTTTTGACCATAGAGCACGTAACGCTCTAAACTTAGCGATTTCCATAAAAAATGAAGAACCAACGGAAAAATTAAAGATAATTTTAGAGAATGTTAGTTCTGGAGCCAATCCGAATTGTTTCAATCGTTCTACGTACTCTACCCCTGTTGATAAAGCAATTGCCATTTGTTGGACAATATTGGCACCGCTATTTTCATAAATACTATTGTCTATATAAATGGTGCGCAATGATGGGAAATGACTATGAGCATAAAAGATGGAACTAGCCAAATGTTCGAAATATTCTTTTTCATTTTTTAATACTTTCCCTTTTAAAGCAAATTGACCAATCGGATCAAACCCGATGAAACCATGATACAAAGTTGGGTCTAGTTGATTTCGATCCGCCCAATCTTTTAACATTATGTATAAGTTCGAACATGGATGACTAGTAATAATGAAAAAAGGTCTCTTTTCTGAATAATACTTATCTAATAAATGATACATTTCACCGATGGTCATCTTCTGATCGAAAACAAAAGAGATTGCCTCTTGTCCTCCTGAGAAAGCCTTTTCAAAATTTTGAATGAGTTCATGAAAGTCCTTTCCGTGAATCGTTTGTGCTATCACCCAAGGAACTTTTCGATAACCCTCTCTATTTATTCCACGTATAAAAGTGGATTCACCCGGAACTTCATCACTTAATAGTTTCCAACCTTCGTCTAATTTCGTATATAAAGGTTTTATTGTTATTTCTTCAAATGTTAATGTTTCTAAATTCGCTTTTTTTCCTTTTAAAGATTGTTCAACAGCTTCCATCCATTGATGGAAATCCGTTGGTGGAAATTCTTCATTGATAAAGTCGTTTATTTTCATTTGAATGCCGACCCAATCGTTTGGCCGTTCCTCCTTTCCGCCATTTACAGTTTTATCCTCTAATCTTATTTTATTATAGGTGAAAAAAGTTTACTAGTTAGCAATCATGTTCTTTAGTAGCAAAATAGCCACCATTCAAAACGAATGATGGCTATCTATTTAATATATAGAAGTTTCGGGGGAAATGGATTCTAAAATTTCTTTTACACGTTTTAAAAATCTTCCGCAAATGAGACCGTCTAAAACTCGATGGTCGAGCGACAAGCATAAATTGACCATATCGCGAACCGCGATCATTCCATTATTCATAACGACCGGACGTTTCACGATAGATTCTACTTGTAGAATGGCTGCTTGCGGGTAATTTATAATACCCATGGATTGAACGGAACCAAAGGAACCTGTATTGTTGACGGTAAATGTTCCACCTTGCATATCTTCACTCGTTAATTTACCTGAACGAACTTTTTGGGATAGTTCCGTAATTTCTCTTGCAATTCCTTTAATCGTTTTTTCATCCGCATGCTTAATGACCGGAACATATAACGCATCTTCTGTTGCAACAGCAATAGAGATGTTTATATCTTTCTTTTGGATAATCTTATCACCCGCCCACATAGAATTGATCTGCGGGAATTCTTTTAATGCTTGAGCTACAGCTTTTACGAAAAACGCAAAATATGTTAAATTAAATCCTTCTTTTCGTTTAAATTCCTCTTTAATAGAATCGCGGTATGCAACTAAATTTGTTACATCCACTTCCATCATTGTCCATGCGTGAGGAGCTTCATGTTTACTACGAAGCATGTTAGTTGCAATGGCTTTTCTAACACCTGATACAGGTATTTCAATATCTCCTGCAGCTGTTGGAATGGATGAAGTTGGTGCAGTAGATACTTTCTTGACAGGTGTTTCTTCTTGCTTTCTTTCTGGAACGGAAACTGTTTCTTCTTGTTTAGCATCAACTTTATAGGCTTCAGGACCTTTCTCAATCAATGCTAAAATGTCTTTGCGTGTAATTCGTCCGCCTTTACCTGTTCCTTTCACTTTCGTTAAATCAATTCCATGCTCTTGTGAAAGTTTTAATACAGCAGGCGAATAACGTTGTTTTTGACTTTGATCGACATCAGCAGAATTATTTTCATTGGATAAATGTTTCTCAGTTTTTGGTATTTCCTTAGTTTCTGCGACTTCGCCACCTTCGACTTCGATCGTACAAATAATTTCACCGACAGGTAATGTCTGCCCTTCTTCCGCAATCAGTTCTTTTATGACTCCGGAAAAAGAGGATGGGATTTCAGCGTTTACTTTATCCGTCATAACTTCTGCAATTGGATCATATTTGTTTACCTTATCTCCAACTGAAACGAGCCATTTACTAATTGTTCCTTCTGTAACACTTTCACCTAGCTGTGGCATTTTCATTTGTTCTAGCATAGGATCCCTCCTCTTTCATGATTAAAATTCAGCTAATTCTCTCATCGCTTTTTCAATTTTATCCGGATTAACCATAAAGAATTTTTCCATCGTTGGTGCATAAGGCATAGCTGGAACATCTGGACCTGCTAATCGTTTAATTGGAGCATCTAAATCAAATAAGCAATTTTCCGCAATGATCGCCGAAACTTCGCTCATGACGCTTCCTTCTAAGTTATCTTCCGTTACTAATAACACTTTTCCTGTTTTAGATGCTGCTTCAATAATGGCTTCTTTATCTAATGGATAAACGGTACGTAAGTCTAAAATATGTGCTGAAATTCCATCTTTTTCAAGTCTTTCCGCTGCTTGAAGGGCGAAGTGAACACATAAACCATATGTAATAACTGTAATGTCTTCTCCTTCACGTTTAACATCTGCTTTTCCAATTGGCAATACATAATCGTCTGTCGGAACTTCGCCTTTTATTAATCGATACGCACGTTTATGTTCAAAGAATAATACTGGGTCTTCATCGCGAATTGCCGCTTTTAATAATCCTTTGACATCATAAGGAGTGGATGGCATCACGATTTTTAATCCAGGTTGATTCGCAAATACAGCTTCTACAGATTGTGAATGATACAATGCACCGTGAACACCACCACCATAAGGTGCACGAATAACAACAGGACAGTTCCAATCGTTATTGGAACGGTAACGAATTCTAGCTGCTTCAGAAATAATTTGGTTAACTGCAGGCATAATAAAATCTGCGAATTGCATTTCGGCAATTGGTCTCATTCCGTACATGGCAGCACCAATCGCTACACCGGCAATGGCTGATTCGGCTAAAGGCGTATCTAACACACGATATTCACCAAATTGATCGTATAAACCTTGGGTTGCTTTAAAAACCCCACCTTTTTTACCTACGTCTTCTCCAAGTACAAAAACGCGAGAATCACGTTCCATTTCTTCGCGAATCGCTAATGTTACTGCATCAATATATGACATTACTGGCATCTTTTCATCCCCCTTTTACTCCGCATAAACATACTTTAAGGCGTGTTCAGGATCAGCATATGGTGCATTTTCAGCATAATCAGTCGCTTCATTGACTGTTTTCATCACGCGATTTTGAATTTCTTTATCTTTTTCGTCCGTTAAAATATTTAATTCTTTTAAGTATTTAGCGAAATTTGGAATTGGATCTAACTCCTTCGCTTTTTTAACTTCCTCTTGATCACGATATACTTTATCATCATCGTCACTTGAATGTGCAGTAAAACGATAAGAAACCGTTTCAATTAACGTTGGTCCTTCTCCTCGACGTGCACGATCCGCTGCTTCTTTTACCGTCTTATAAACTTCAAGAATATCATTTCCGTCAATCGTATACCCTGGCATTCCGTAACCAATTGCGCGATCAGATACTTTTTCACATGCTAATTGTTTTTCAATTGGGACAGATATCGCATATTTATTGTTTTCGCACATGAAGATGACAGGAAGCTTATGTACTCCTGCAAAGTTTGCTCCTTCGTGGAAATCTCCTTGGTTGGAAGAACCTTCACCAAATGTAACAAATGTAACGAAGTCTTTTCCTTCCATTTTTCCAGCTAGTGCAATTCCTACTGCATGAGGAACTTGTGTCGTAACAGGAGAGGAACCTGTTACAATACGATTTTTCTTTTGACCAAAGTGTCCAGGCATTTGTCTTCCTCCGGAGTTAGGATCCTCCGCTTTTGCAAATGCTGATAACATCAATTCTTTAGCAGTCATGCCAAATGTTAAAACAACTCCCATATCACGATAGTACGGCAACACATAGTCCTTCGTACGATCTAGGGCAAATGCTGCTCCAACTTGAGCGGCTTCTTGACCTTGACAAGAAATGACGAATGGGATTTTACCAGAACGGTTCAATAACCACATTCTTTCATCTAATTTACGGGCAAGAAGCATCGTTTCATACATTTCAAGTACATCTTGATCCGTTAATCCTAATGATTGATGGCGATTTTCTGTCATAGTCATCCTCCTTTTATATTAAAAAATAGATATCATGATTATGAATGAATAGCTTTTCCATCTACAGCAAGCGCTGCTTCACCAATTACTTCCGATAATGACGGATGCGGATGAACAGTATGAGCAATTTCCCAAGGGGTTGCATCAAGCACTTTGGCTAAACCAGCTTCACTAATCATGTCCGTTACATGAGGACCAATCATGTGAACTCCTAATATATCATCCGTTTTTTCATCGGCAACGATTTTTACAAATCCGTCAGTTTCCCCAAAAACTAGCGCTTTTCCAATAGCGCGGAAGTTGAATTTTCCAACCTTAACAGAATAGCCTTTTTCTTTCGCTTCTCTTTCTGTTAGTCCAACACTCGCAGCTTCTGGATTACTATAAATACATTTTGAAATGTGTTCATAATTTAATGGGGATGGATTTAAACCTGCAATATGTTCAACTGCTGTAATTCCTTCATGTGAAGCTACATGGGCTAGCTGAAGACCACCAATACAGTCACCAATAGCATATATATGAGACTCTTTCGTTTGATAATATTCGTTTGTTACAATATATCCTTTTTCAACCTTAATATCAGTATTTTCTAAACCAATTCCTTCAATATTAGCTTGCCTTCCAACCGATACGAGAATTTTTTCTGCTTCAAATTCTTTTAACTCGCCGTTGATTTCAGCTTTAATCTTCACAGAATTGTCCAATTTTTCCAATGTCTCAGGTAACACTTTTGCACTTGTAAAAATTTTAATTCCTTTTTTCTTTAATAAACGTTTCATTTCTTTGCTAATATCATCATCTTCTGTTGGAATGATTCTATCCGCATATTCAATCACTGTTACGTCCACGCCAAAGTCCGAAAGCATAGATGCCCATTCAATTCCGATGACTCCTCCACCTACAATGGCAATCGATTGTGGGAGTGATTCAAGCTTTAATGCTTCATCCGATGTAATTACTTTTTCTCCATCAATTTCTAATCCTGGCAATGTTCTTGGTCTTGAACCTGTAGCAATGATAACATTTTTTGGAACAAGCATTTCATTTTCTGTCCCATTGTTCATTTCAACAGAGACCGTTCCTGGCATTGGAGAAAAAATGGATGGGCCTAAAATTCTTCCTGTTCCTTCGTAAATATCAATTTTTCCTTTTTTCATTAAATGTTGAACACCGCGATACAATTGATCAACAATTTTTTCTTTTCTTTCTTGAACACGTTTAAAATCAAACGTTACATCACTAGTAAAAACGCCAAATTCATTACTTTTTTTGGCCGTTTGATACACTTCTGCACTTCTTAACAGCGCTTTCGATGGGATGCATCCCGCATGTAAGCATGTTCCGCCTAATTTTCCTTTTTCAACAACGGCAGTAGATAATCCAAGTTGGGCTGCGCGTATGGCTGCAACATACCCACCGGTACCGCCTCCGATAATGACAACATCATATTCTTTTGCCACTTATTTCACCCCATTAGCTATTTTGGTATTTGCACTTGAATTCGGGTATACTTTTGCTTCTTCTTCCCCTAATAGGACTCTTAATGCTCCTTCTGCTAGAGCTTGAAGTTCATTCTCTCCAGGATAAACAATACAGTCTGCAATCCATTTGACACGTTTGATAATTTCGTTTGTAAATTCTTTTCCGTATGCAAGTCCACCCGTTAAAATAATGGCATCAACTTTCCCCTCTAATACACAAGAAGCTGCGCCAATTTCTTTTGCTACTTGATAGGCCATCGCATCATAAATTAGCTTTGCTTTTTCATCGCCATTTTCGATCATTTTTTCAACCTTGATGGCATCGTTAGTCCCAAGGTAACCAACTAAACCACCTTGTCCAACAAGCTTTTTCATAATTTCATCGCGGTAATAGTCTCCTGAAAAACATAAATCTACTAAATCTCCAGCAGGAACAGTACCTGCACGTTCAGGGCTAAAAGGTCCTTCTCCATTTAATCCATTATTCACATCGACAACACGACCATATTTATGAACCCCAATCGTGATTCCTCCACCCATATGGGCGACGATAAAACGAACATCCTCGTAGCGTCTCCCCTGTTCTTTCGCTACCTTTCTAGCAACGGCTTTCTGATTTAAAGCATGAAAAATACTTTTTCTTTCAATTAAAGAAAATCCAGATACTTTCGCAATGGGATCCATTTCATCAACAACAACTGGATCTACAATATAAGCTGGAATATTTAGGCCTGATGCGATTTCATAGGCAATTATTCCGCCTAAGTTAGACGCGTGCTGTCCAGAATATCCTTCTTTTAAGTCTTTTAACATCAGTTCATTGACTTCATACGTTCCTCCTTCAATTGGACGGAGTAACCCACCTCTTCCACAAACAGCACTTAATTTAGAAACATTTATACCTTCATAATCCAACGTTTCTAATATCATTTTTTTCCGATATTCATATTGGTCATAAATCGTATCAAAAGATTGAATCATTTCAAAGTCATGTCGGATCGTCGTTTCGAAAATCGGGATATCATGATCAAATACTCCTATTTTCGTTGAAGTTGAACCAGGATTGATGACAAGTATTCGATGTTGTGATTCTTGCACTTTTTTAACCTCCATTAGAAAAAGGAATAGACGCTAGAATCGCGCCCTTCCTTTATGAGATCTTAAGAAAGTCTTTTTGTTAAAATATGTTTGCTGTTTAATAAAAACTGACTTCTTGATTTAGCGACTTTTTCAATTCTTTCTTCTGCCATACGATCTGCTGCAAGATACGTAGGAATATTATCACGTTTAGAAATTTCAAATACTTTTTCAATGTTGTTGTAAATTTGTTCAATTTTTTTCATCGCACGCTCACGATTGTATCCATATAACTCATCCGCTACGTTGATAACTCCTCCAGCATTAATGACATAATCAGGAGCATAAACAATTCCCATTTCATGGATGATATCTCCATGTTTTGTATCTTTTAATTGGTTGTTCGCTGATCCTGCAATAACTTTTGCTTTTAATTGTGGAATCGTTTCATCATTAATGATGGCACCTAATGCACATGGTGCAAAAATATCACATTCCACCCCATAAATATCATTAGGATCAACCGCTTTCGCACCAAATTCTTCTACTGCTTGGCGCACAGCTTCTTTATTAATATCCGTAACAATTAATTTTGCTCCTTCTTCATGTAAATGACGACATAAAGCATAGGCAACATTCCCTACTCCTTGTACAGCAATGACTTTTCCTTCTAAAGAATCATTACCCCAAGCTTCTTTCGCTGCTGCTTTCATACCTCTATAAACACCAAATGCTGTTGCAGGAGAAGGGTTTCCAGAAGAACCAAATGCTGCTGAAATTCCTGTAACAAAATCTGTTTCTTCATGAATAATATCCATATCTGCTTCTGTTGTACCAACATCTTCTGCCGTAATGTATCGTCCATTTAGTCCTTGAATAAAACGGCCGAACGCACGGAACATTTCTTCATTTTTATCTTTTCTAGGATCACCAATAATAACGGTTTTTCCTCCACCGAGATTTAACCCAGCAGCCGCATTTTTATAGGTCATTCCTCTTGCAAGTCTTAAAGCATCTTCAATAGCTGCCTCTTCAGATTCATATGTCCACATTCTAGTACCACCAAGAGCTGGCCCTAATGTTGTATCGTGGATGGCTATAATAGCTTTTAACCCAGATGCTTTATCATGACAAAATAATACTTCCTCGTAATCATATTTTTCCATATACTTGAATAATTCCATATGGTCTCCTCCTAATTTTGTGATTTGGATGCACAAATAGCTAAAGCTATCGAATATAATTTGCTTTCTGCCTTATCTGCTCTTGATGTTAAAACAATCGGTGCTTTTGCTCCCGAAATAACTGCTGCAACTTTGGCATTAGCAAAATACATAAGCGATTTGTATAAAACATTTCCTGTTACAATTTCTGGAACAGCTAATATATCAGCTTGTCCAGCAACTTCATTTTTAATTTTCTTTTGTTCTGCGGCAAATGTTGATATTGCGTTATCTAAAGCTAAAGGACCATTAATCAAACAGTCTTTGATTTGTCCCCTTTCATTCATCATCGTTAATGATGCAGCATCTAACGTTTCAGGCATGGCTGGATTAATCTGTTCAATAGCAGCTAGAACCGCTACTTTCGGAAGGTCAATTCCGACACTTTTTGCAATTTGTACAGCGTTTTGAATAATTTGCGCCTTTTGTTCTAAATTAGGGCGAATATTCATAGCCGCATCAGTCACAAATATAAAACGATCATAGTGAGGGACTTCAAAAACGGCAACATGTGATAATACATTTCCGGTTCTTAGTCCATATTCTTTGTTTAAAACGGCTTTTAAAATTTTGGCCGTCGGGATATTCCCTTTCATTAATACATGTGCTTTTTTTTCATGAATCGCCCGTACAGCCATCTCAGCGGAAAGCTCAACAGATTCAGCATGATGAATCGTGACATGAGTTGAACTTTCCAAGAGGGGAAATTTACGAATCAATGACTGAATTTCGTTTTCGTCACCGAATAACATAAATTTTCCTAAATCCCATTCAATAGCTTTTTCTACTGCCGACAAAACCTCTTCATCAGCAGCTGCTGCAACTGCAATCATTTGATCTTTCATTTGGGTTGCTTTGTTAAGAAGTGATTCCAGTTTCATTGATTTCTACCAACCCTTTCTCTTGTTGTGACGTCATCAAATTATAATGCAAGAATCGTGCCAACATTTATAATTTGAAAGCGCTTTCTAATAAAAAGTTGTATTTAATTTTTTCAACCTTTTTTAATGCTGCATTTTATTGCTAAATTTAATTAAGACAATTATTCATTTAGTTGGAAATATAAGGTGGTATCATCTGCAATTATTTTCACAGTATGCAATTTTTTGCATGCTTAAATTTGCATGTTATGTTTCAATTTGATATTTATCGATTTTATAATACAAATTTCGTATAGATATTCCTAATTCTTTTGCAGCATTCGTTTTATTCCCTTGATGTTTCTTTAATGCTTCCAAAATAATTTCTTTTTCATATGCATCTAAACGCTTTTGTAAATGTAATGATTCATATTGTCGTTCGTTCATCTCATGATTTTTTTGATCATGACTAATTAAATCAGGTAAATGATGTATATCTATCATGGTTTCATGAAACTTCATAAAAATAATAGCTCTACCTAATATGTTTTCCAATTCTCGCACATTGCCTGGCCAATCATAAGCTTTCAACACATTTAATGCAGCATTAGTAACACCTTCTACATTCCTTCCATAATCTTGATTGATTTTTTGAATGAGACGTTCACATAACAATGGGATGTCTTCTTTTCGGTTTCGTAAAGGAGGAATTTGAATAGGCATACGATTCAAACGATGGAATAAATCTTCTCGAAATTGCCCATTGACGATATTTTTTTCTAAATTTACATTCGTAGCAGCTATTACTCGAACGTTAATGGGGATAGCTTTCGTTCCACCAACACGAATAATTTCTTGTTCTTGTAATACTCTTAATAATTTTGCTTGAGTACTTGCAGATAATTCACCAATTTCATCTAAGAAAATACTTCCATTGTTCGCTTCTTCAAATAAACCTTTTTTTCCGCCACGTTTGGCACCAGAAAAGGCTCCTTCTTCATATCCAAACAATTCACTTTCCAATAATGATTCAGATAATGAAGCACAATTTACACGAATAAATTTATTAAATTTCCGGTCGCTGGCATTATGGATTGCATGGGCAAATAATTCTTTACCTGTTCCCGACTCCCCTCTTAATAAAACAGTCGCTGGTGTTTTTGCTCCTAGTTTTGCTTGCTCAATCGCTAAAATCATTTCATCGGACTTTCCGATAATATCTTCAAAGGTATACTTCGCTTCCAATTTACGAATGATTTGTCGGGCTCGCGTTAATTCTTTATTTAACGCTTGTATTTCAGACATATCATGGATAACCCCAACACTACCTTTTAATTTCCCATTAACGATTACCGGAGCTACATTTACAACAACTTCCTTTTTGTTCGGACCAACAATCATTTTTGCCCCGCGTACCGGTCTTCTTGTTTGCAGTACTTTCATATGCATACTTTCGCCTTCATAAATGTCAATTGTTGCTGGCTTACCTATCACTTCTTCTTCCGATAAACCAGTCAGTCTAGTATAGGCTCTGTTAATTAGTATCCCTTTTCCTTCTTCATCTACAACAGAAATGGCGTCATCGCTAGATTGAATGATGGCTTCCAGCATCATTTGAATTTCCTTTAAATTCGTAATTTCTTCGGCAAGGTTAACAATTTCTGTAATGTCTTTGAAAACCGCTAACGCACCAAGGACTTCGCCGTTTTCGCCTATAATTGGAATTCTAGTGGTAATCACTTTCGTTCCGTTATGAAAGGTTAACTCTTGATTAATTTCCGTTCTTTTTGTTTCCATGACGCGTGGAAGTCGACTTGAAGGAATAACTTGTAGAATATGTTTTCCGATGGCATTGTGTTTTGAAATCCCTGTAATTTTTTCTGCACTTTGATTAAAAACAGAAATAACTCCACTTGCATTAACGACGATCATTCCATCATTAATAGCGTTAAAAATTAATTCATCTTTATAAGATTCATTTCTTAATTCTTGAATTAATGTCTGTTTATCATTTAATAAATCGGCAATTATGTATGCAACGCTTCCGGGAATTAATACTGTGTGTTTACTTCTCGCTTCTCTTATTTCTTGAAACACTTCTTCCTTCCCTGTAACCTCAAAGACGATATCAATATCATCCGATAAAAATGATCGCCAGTCTTTCCCAATCGTGATATTTTCTCGTTTTGCTTCTAATATGCCGGGAGCGTCTTCATTTTTATCAATTACTGCTACGATATTAAATTTTTTATTTTCTTTTAAAATTTTTAAGATGGATAAACCACCTTGACCTCCACCAACAATCATCACCTTTTTCAAGGTTTGCCACTCCCTGTGCAAAAAATTGCAAATTTAAATGAAAAGTTTTTCATAATCTTATTTTATGTCAATACGTAAATCTTGACAAATTATTTTTTTGATATATGATTTGGTTGAGTAATAAAGGAGATGAAATACCTGATGGTCCGTCTACTTGCCTTTTTAATTTTAGTCGTTCCTGGATTAATTTCTGTATATGGCGTTAAGCTAATGAGGGATAGTTTATTCGGAGTTCAGACATGGATTCCAACACTTTGGCTTCAGTTTTTAATTGGCTTGATCTTTTTTCTTATTGGCGCTTTTTTCATCGGCGGTTTTATCTTACATCGAGATCGAAAACGAAACAAAGTACAGAAGCGTTTTAAAATTTAGTGAAAATAACGGAAACCTATTTTTGGTTTCCGTTTTGTTTATGTTTTTAATTCTTTTTTTATCTTTGTTGCCTTATCCGGAAAATCTGTGATAATGGCAGAAACATTTGACTCTATATAAGTTTTCATTATTTTATCGTTATTTATTGTATATGGACGGACAGAAATTCCATTATTTTGAATAAGTGAAACCATTGAAGGTGGACAAACTTTGTAGTGCGGATGGATGCTATTTGCTCGAATTGCTTTCGCATAAACCCATGGCATGTAGATTCCTTCCATTATTAATGGAGCAATTTCAATATGCGGAGCTAGTCGGTAGCAATATACGATGCTGTAATGATTAAAAGAAGAAATAATGATTCTTTCATCTAAGTTATACCTTTTAATTAATGCTATCACTTTTTCTTCTACAATTTGATGATCCATATGTGGTTTTTTTATTTCAATATTACATAACAAGTTATTTGTTTTTAGCCATTGAAATACTTCTATAAGTGTTGGAATTTCCTGTTTTAATTTTTTGGTTCCGGCATTCAACGATTTCAATTCCTTTAATGTTAATTCTTCCACCTTTCCTTTTCCATTTGTCGTTCGATTGACTGTATAATCATGAATAACAACGATTTCCCCATCTTTGCTTAATTGTACATCTAATTCAATTCCATCAGCTCCAACCCTATGAGCTTCAATAAATGCTGCCATTGTATTTTCAGGATGAGTGGAAGAACACCCACGGTGGGCAAAGATCTTTGTCAACTTTCATCACCTTTTTCATTCATATTCCCCTTCATTATATGTCAACTCAAAAAGTAGAGCCTTTATATCAAAAAATAATACAAACTTGATAAGATAAAGGTAAAAGGGTGAGCTGTTTTCATACGACTCACCCTTTAAATTTCCGTTCATTATTATTATGAAACTCGATGTTCCAATCGTAATTTATCCGCTACCATCGCAATAAATTCTGAATTGGTTGGTTTTGCTTTTGACATGCTCACTGTATAACCGAACAAGTTGGAAATGGAATCGATATTTCCCCGACTCCATGCCACTTCAATGGCATGACGAATCGCACGCTCTACACGACTAGCGGTAGTGTTATATTTTTTCGCAATGTCTGGATAAAGAACTTTTGTAATGGAACCGAGCAACTCGATATCATTGTAAACCATGGCAATTGCTTCTCTTAAATATAAATACCCCTTAATATGTGCTGGCACTCCAATTTCATGAATAATGCTTGTAATGCTCGCATCCAAATTTTGTGATTTAGATTGTGGCTTTTGTGTTTGGAATTTTGAATTACTTACTTTAATCGGTTGGATATTTCCACTTACTTGACGAATATGATTGGCTAATATTTCCATATCGAAAGGTTTGAGTACAAAATAGGATGCTCCTAATTCTACAGCTTTCTTTGTTACGTCTTCTTGTCCGAATGCTGTTAACATGATGACATTTGGTAGAGAACTTCCTTTCATTTCTCTCAATTTTTCAAGAACACCTAATCCATCAAGATGAGGCATGATAATATCAAGGACAAGGACATCTGGATCAGTATCCTTTAGAATATTAATACACTCTTGACCGTTATGTGCGACACCAATAACTTCCATGTCCTCTTGTGAGGATATGTATTCCTCTAATAATCTAACGAGTTCTCGGTTGTCATCAACGACGCAAACTTTTATCTTCTTCACACAAATTTCCTCCCAATCCAAGAATTATGCATTGAAAATTCGTCTAAATGTGAATTCGACAACAGAACGAAAAATCCTTTTAATTTTTTAAAATTTATTAAAAATTAGTATTATATGTATTTTTCTTTCATTTTCTTTCATTTTCTTTTATTTTCTATCGTTTTCGACTGAATTCGATATTTGACAATTAATTCTAAAGAGTTTTGTCGAAAATTCTTTATTTTTATTATATCAAGAATTAGTAATGAATGGTCCATATGAATAAAAAAAGCGGAGAAATCTCCGCTTAGCTGGCTTTTTGTTTTTCATATATATCTAATCCTGCCTCGTTTAACATCCATTCGATATGAACCCCATATCCTGATGTTGGGTCATTTACAAAAACATGTGTAACAGCTCCTACAATTTTTCCGTCTTGAATAATTGGACTACCGCTCATTCCTTGTACAATGCCACCTGTTTTTTCTATAAGTCGTTTATCTGTTACTTTAATGACCATCCCTTTAGTAGCTGGGAATTTTTGTGGTGTTGTGCTTACAATTTCAATGTCAAACAGCTCCACATTGTCATCGTCAACAACGGTTAATATTTGAGCGGGTCCTTCTTTTACTTGGTGAGATAAAGCGATCGGCATTGGTTTGTCATAGATGTTGTTATGAATTTCTTTTTTTAAAGTACCAAAAATACCAAATTGACTATTATTTGTTATATTACCAATTACTTCTCTATTTTCGGAAAATCTTGCTAACTTTTCACCAGGAGCTCCGTTACTTCCTTTATTGATGGAAGTGACGGTTGAACGAACAATTTGTCCATTTTTCACAACGATCGGTTTCTTCGTATCCATGTCGGAAATAACATGTCCTAATGCTCCATATTTTTTTGTTTTTGGTTCATAGAAAGTCATTGTCCCTATTCCCATTGCTGAATCCCTTATATATAATCCTAATTTATACGTGTCTTCTCCATTTTCTTTAGCTGGCTTTAATTCCGTTTGAAATTGTTCCTGATCTCTTTGAATATGAACTTTTAACGATTCCCCATTTTTTCCAGCCTGTTGAACGATTGGAAAAATTTCATTCATTGCATTAATATCTTTCCCATTAATTTTTGTTATCAAATCTCCCACTTGAATACCAGCTTCTTCGCCGGGAGATATTTTTCCCTTCTCTGTGTCCACTTGATGATGTCCTACAACTAAAACACCAACCGTATTTAGCTTTACTCCTATTGATTGACCACCTGGTATAACTTTAAAATCTTTTAATACGTTGACATTGACCTTTTTTACCGGAATTCCAGCCAATTCTAATATAACATCACTATCTCCGCTTTTATTTGCATGAATGGTAAGCGATTCTTTATCTTGACTCAACTTTAACTGAGGTTGATTTGTTTTCGCTTCTACATGTAATCCTACGGGTATGGAGTGAGATTGTCCTTCCATTAATACTAATGATGTAGGCAATTGGATAATGTTTGCAATCGGCGGAAAGAAGCCAATAAAAACGAAAGAAACAAGGAGAATCAATCCAATCCATTTTCTTATTTTTTCGACCATTCCATCGCTCACTCTCCTCGCTTCTAGTCCACACAAACTTTATGGCTACACTTATAATGTTGCCTCACGAAAGGACAAATATAACTCCATTAGGATTAAAAAAGCTACCCAAAAAGGATAGCATTTCATTTATAAGCAAATTTTATTTTCTCTGCCATTTCAATCATTTCTTTTGCATGTTTTTCCGTCACTTCTGTGATCTCCGCTCCAGAAATCATTCGTGCAATTTCTTTCATTCGATCTGTGTCATTAAGTTCTTGTAAGAACGTCTTCGTTCGATTCTTTTCCACCTTTTTTGTAATATACATATGATGATCTGCCATAGCGGCTACTTGTGGTAAGTGCGATATACATAAGACTTGAGAATGATATGCAACTTTAAAAATTTTTTCTCCGATGGCTTGTGCCACTCGCCCGCTTACACCCGTATCCACTTCGTCAAAAATAATGGAAGTAACACCTTGATGTTTAGAAAAAATACTTTTTAATGCTAACATGATACGAGATAATTCACCGCCAGATGCCACTTTTGAAAGAGGTTTTAGCGGTTCCCCTGGATTTGTACTTAAATAAAATTCAACTTGGTCAATACCATCCTTTTTAAAATCATTCCGTTCAAATTTGACTTCAAATATGGTTTTTTCCATAAACAGTTCTTTTAATTCGCGATGGATACTTTCTGTTAAGGTTTTTGCCGCTTTTTTACGAAGAATGGACAGATTTTTCCCTTCAATTTCTAAGTCTTTTTCTAACGAATCTTTCTGCTTTAATAATTGGTGAATATGGGATTCGCGATTTTCAATTTCTTCAATTTCTTCTTCAATTTTAGAAGCATATTCTAAAATATCTTCAATGGTTTTGCCATATTTTCTTTTTAATCGATAAATCGTGTTTAATCGTTCTTCAATGAAATCTAATCGTTGTGGATCATATTCCATCGAATCTAGAAGATTTCTTAAGGATACCGATAAATCTTCAAGGGCATAATAACTATTGGATATGGTTTCGGACTCTGAATCAAGCTGACGGTCGAGTTCTGCTGCCTCTTGTATATGATTCATCGCTAAACTTAACCAATCTAATGCTTTGTTTTCACCACGAAGCGTATCATATGTAAGCTGAAGTGACTCATACAATCGCTCAAAATTCGCAAGCTTTCTTTTTTCTTCCTCTAATTGCTCATCTTCATGTAAGTTTAAATTTGCCTCTTGAATTTCATTGGCTTGAAATTTTAATAAATCTAGTCGCTGAGCCATTTCCTGCTCATTTTGATTTAATCTTTTAAGAGTAAATAATGTTTTTTCAAATTCATCGTATATCGTTCGATACTCTTGTAGAGCTTGTTGGATTTCTTGACCGCCAAATTGATCAAGCAAATGTAGATGTTTTTGCTCGTTCATCAAATCTTGATGTTCATGTTGACTATGAATATCAACTAATGTTGAGCCGATTTCTCGGAGAATACTAATCGTAACAAGCTTGCCATTAATTCTACATACACTTTTTCCTGTTTTGTATAAAATTCTTTGTAATACAACCATTCCCTCTTCAATATCAATTCCAAATTGAGAAGCTTTTTCATAACAAGGATGCCCTTTTTCAATCAAAAATAAACCTTCAATCTCCGCCTTTTCTTCTCCATGACGGACAAACTCCGTGGAGCCTCGACCACCGACTAATAAAGAAATGGCATCAATAATAACTGATTTACCCGCACCCGTTTCACCTGTTAAAACCGTCAACCCTTTTTGAAATGATGTAGTTAAAGCTTCTATGATGGCAAAATTTTTAATAGATAATTCCGCTAACAAGAGATTCACCTACTTTTTACAGCATATTTAGAAAGCGATCGGAAATCTCTTCAACAATGGCTGGATCACGACAAATGATCAGGCAAGTATCATCTCCACAAATGGTGCCTAAAATTTCGTCCCAATCCAGTTGATCAATTAAAACTCCGACAGCATGTGCATTTCCGGGCATCGTTTTCAAAACGATAAAATGACCGGCATGATCAATGCTAACAAAACAATCGACAAGCAACTTTTTAAGTCGTTCATCCGGATTTACAATATTGCTTTCCGGTAAACTATATTTGTATCTTCCATCGCTTAACGGTACTTTTACAAGATGCATTTCTTTAATGTCTCTTGATACAGTGGCTTGGGTAACTTTAAATCCTGCATTTCTTAATAAATCCACTAATTCATCTTGTGTCTCTATATTTTTGGAAGAAATAAGTTCTCGAATTTTTAAGTGACGTTTGCCTTTACTCATTTTATATTCGCTCCTCAAATCAACGACTACTATATACAATTTTCTACTATCATTTCTATGATTCCTCGACAAATTCCTTCTTTTTTTTATGACTTCCCATATTATATCATAAGAAAAGAAAGGTTTTTCGCCATTACAAAAAGCTGTCTATACCTGCTATAAACCCAAGTAAAAGGGACTAAATTTGGCTTAGACAGCTTAACACATTTTATTGTTTCAATTGTTTATGTGCTTCAGAAACCACGTCATTTAAGGAGACCTTTAATAAGTCTTGCCCTTCTTTATTTGCTGACCATTTTAAATGAATCAGAAATTCGATATTTCCATCTCCCCCTGTTATGGGAGAATACGTTAAATGGCAGACATCAAAACCTTCTTGTAAAGCAAAATTTTTTATTTGTTCCAATACAGTCAAATGTACATTTGGGTCTCTTACAATTCCTTTTTTGCCTACATGTTCTCTACCTGCTTCAAATTGTGGCTTAATTAAAGCTACAACATCACTTCCATCTACAAGAAGATTTTTTAATACAGGTAAAATTAATTTTAATGAAATAAACGAAACATCAATACATGCAAACTCTGGCAAAGAATGAGTCAAATCGTCTCGTGTCATATAGCGAAAATTTGTTCTCTCCATGACGATGACTCGTTCATCTTGTCTAAGTTTCCAAGCTAGTTGATTATAGCCTACATCAACCGCATACGAACGGATTGCTCCATTTTGAAGTGCACAGTCGGTAAAACCACCGGTAGAAGCTCCAATATCGATGATCGTTTTATCTTTAACTGACAGTTGAAACTCTTTTAACGCTTTTTCTAATTTATAGCCGCCTCTTGAAACATATGGCATTTGCTTTCCTTTTATTGACAATGGAATATCTTCACTTACTTTTTCACCTGGCTTGTCCATCCTAACTTCATTAGAATAAACAATTCCCGCCATAATAGCTCGCTTAGCTTTTTCTCTTGTTTCTGCTAAACCACGCTCTACTAATAATGTATCTAGTCTTACTTTTTTCTCTTTCATATTCATGCCCTTTTTTGTTTTTTCTTCGACATCGTTAAAATATTTTGGACGACATGTTCTGTCGTTAATTGAATTTCTTCTAAAAGTTTTGAAACACTTCCATGTTCAATAAATTGATCTGGTATGCCCATTCGTTGAATTTGACAATTGGAATAACCATGATCATGTGCAAATTCTAATACCGCACTACCAAATCCACCTTGAAGTACTGCTTCCTCAATCGTTAATATTGGAATATTTCTGTTTAAAAGCTCGATTAGCATTTTTTCATCCATCGGTTTAATAAATCGAGCATTAATCACTTCTACAGAGAAACCTCTATTTTTTAGAATGTCACTTGCTTCTAAAGCCATACCTATAGTTGTTCCAAAAGTTAATATGGCTGCATCTGTCCCTTTTCTTAACACTTCCCATGTTCCAATTGGAATGGTTTTTAATGTTTCATCTAATGGAACACCAACACCGTTTCCGCGAGGAAATCTCATCGCAATTGGTCCGTCATCATAAGAAAGTGCAGTATATACCATATGTTGTCCTTCGTTTTCGTCTTTTGGCATCATAAGGACAATATTCGGTAAATGACGTAAGAAAGCAATATCAAAAACTCCCTGGTGTGTTTCACCATCAGCTCCGACAAGACCCGCACGATCAATTCCGATAAATACATTTAAGTTTTGTCTACAAATATCGTGTACCACTTGATCGTATGCACGTTGTAAAAACGTTGAATAAATTGCTAAATATGGTTTCATATTTTCTGCAGCTAACCCAGCGGCTACCGTTGCTGCATGTTGTTCAGCAATTCCTACATCAAACATTCGATCTGGAAATTCAGAGGCAAATCCTTCCAACTTTGAACCTACAGGCATTGCTGGAGTAATCGCAACAACACGGGGGTCCTTACGTGCAATTTTTCGAACCGTTTCACTTACTAGTTTACTCCAAGCAATCGGAGTTTTACCGTTCGGTTTTACAAAGTCTCCTGTTTCAATTTTATATGGTCCTGTCCCATGCCAAGTACCAACTTTATCCGATTCCGCAGGATGATAGCCTTTCCCTTTTTTGGTGATCACGTGTACAAGAACCGGTCCATCAACTTTTTTAGCATTGGATAAAGTGTCGATTAAGTCGTCAAAGCTATGACCGTTTATAGGACCTAAGTAGGTAAAACCTAATTCTTCAAAAAACATTCCAGATACTAATAAATATTTTAAACTATCTTTAATTCGTTCAGCGGTTGAGGCTATTTTACCGCCAACAGCGGGAATTTTTTTCAACAATATTTCTAATTCATCTTTCACCCAATTATATTTACCAGCTGTTCTTAACCTGCCCAAGATGTTATGGAGTGCTCCAACATTTGGAGCTATGGACATTTCATTGTCGTTTAAAATAACGATGATATTTTTCTTTTCATGACCAATATGGTTTAATGCCTCGAGTGCCATCCCACCTGTTAATGCACCGTCACCGATTACAGGTACGATGTAATGCTTCTCTTTTCGCAAATCTCTTGCTATTGCCATTCCCATCGCAGCTGATAAACTTGTTGAACTATGTCCTGTTTCCCATACGTCATGTTCACTTTCACTTCTTTTCGGAAAACCGCACAGACCTTTATACTGACGTAAAGTATCAAATCGATCGGCTCTTCCTGTTAATATTTTATGAACATAGGATTGATGTCCAACATCCCAAATAATTTTATCCTTCGGACTATCGAAACATTTATGCAGTGCAATCGTTAACTCAACAACTCCTAAATTAGGTCCGATATGTCCTCCCGTTTTTGAAAGCTTTTCAATTAAAAATTGCCGTATCTCATGACTTAACGATTCCATTTCTTTAATCGAAAGCTTCTTCAGGAAAGAAGGATCTTGAATGCTTAATAGATCCATAATGGATCACTCACTTTCGTTTCTATTTCGTTTACGTTTAGATTTTTTTCCCGATTTATTTTCTTTAATTATAACAATATGAAATTTTTCCTCAAGAAATTGAAAAAATTTCCCAGCTTGAATTATGATATTCGTTGAATGTCGAATCGCAAAAGTTTTTCCTAAAGCTTTTCCTCCAACAGTTAATGCTGCAACGAAACTTGTAAAAATAACCGAAATAACATATTCCAATAATGTGCTTCGATTGGCTTGAAAATTTGCTGTTAATTGCAGTATAACAATAGCAGAGGCCGTTCCGCTAATAATTCCTGAAATATCTCCAATGACATCATTGCAAAAAGACGCAAATTTATCAGCATTTCGTATAATTTTTACCGAATGACGGGCACCATATACTTTATTAGCAGCCATTGAGTGAAATGGAGCTTCGTCAGCGGCTGTTGATGCGATTCCTAACATATCAAAAACAATACCAATAATAACGATGACTAAAACAACAAACATTCCTGTAATCCATGATACACCGTTTAATATAGCATTGGAAGCAATGGAAAAAAGAGCCGCTAACACAAATGTGATAACGGCTATAGTTAAACTCCATTTTATCGACTTTCTAAACATTTCTTTCATTTTATATGTTCAACTCACAATTAAATATGTATTAGATTATGGAGAGAAAAGCCTTCTTACGCAAATTTGAAACGGATGGTCATTTAAAGAGTTAAAATTACGGCTTAGGTCCAGTAGGTTTTCCCAAGAATGGACCGAATGTCGCCATATCGGCGGTTTCCCTTTAACCATTCTTTAGCCGTGTCGCCATCGGCTAGACTGGATTACCACTTAGTCCGTACTCTAATCCTCTTTAAATGTCCACATTGGAACAGTCTAGGAGTTTTCCTCAACAGTTCTTAACCAAACACTAGCCTCTTTTGCAAAGTAGATTTCATACGGTACTCGAAAATATATATTAGCGGCCAACTAATATATATTTTTATACCCGTAATCCCCTCTAGCTTCGCTCAAGGCAGGCTACGCTGTTAGTGGCTTAAGCCACATCACAGGTTTATCTTCATTTAGGGTTGCCCAACCAAATGAAGCCTCCGCGGTTAGAGGGTCTACGCCCACATGCCATTGTGGATCGCCCTTTAACCTTACTCCCTACATCAACCCAAAGCTGGGCGCTTCAAGCCGATATAAGGAACTTCATCGATGTGCCCTTTAGTGGATTTTTAGGCCCACCTTCGTGTTTGGTGAACTGACTAGAATACTGCACCATCCGTAATATCAGAGAAAATTATATCACACATTTTAAAATCTCTCAAAGTAGATTTATTTTTTTATAGAATATTAGTTTTCTCTAATCCCGATTAAATCTGTTAATTGTTCAAGAATGACTGTGTTTAAAGGAATATTCGCCAAATGTTCTTTTGCTTTTTGAAGATGGTCATTTAATTTTTCAATCGCTCCGTCTAAAGATAATAAAGATGGATAAGTACTTTTATTTTTCTCTATATCGCTTCCTGTCCTTTTCCCAATCTTTTCAACATCACCGACGACATCCAATACATCATCCTTAATTTGAAAAGCTAATCCTAAATGATAAGCAAACTGTTCAAATTGTTCACTTACTTTTTGATCACAATTAGCGATAATTGTCCCTGCTTTTACACAAAATGATAAAAGTTTTCCCGTTTTATGAATGTGAATATATTCTAAGTCTTTTAATTCTAATTTTTTATTTTCCCCTTCTATATCTGCTACTTGTCCACCAACCATCCCTTCTGGTCCAGCGGCATGGGCAAGCTCATAGATAATAGCTAATTTTTGTTCGCTCGATAAATGGTTTATTCCTGCAATCGTTTGAAAACTATGGGTTAATAATCCATCCCCTGCAAGAATGGCGATTGCTTCACCAAATACTTTATGGTTCGTAGGTTTGCCACGTCGAAGATCATCATCATCCATGGAAGGCAAATCGTCATGTATTAAAGAATAAGTGTGAATCATTTCGACTGCGCATGCGGCTTCTAATCCATATTCAGTCGGTAATTGAAAAGCATCCAGAGTAGCAAATATCAATAATGGTCGGATTCTTTTTCCGCCTGCTTGGAGAGAATATGCCATCGCTTGTTTAATAATCGCGGGACAATTTAGATCATTCATTCGTTGTTCTAACTCTTTTTCAACCATTTCTTTATGTTTTGAAATAAATTCTGTTAAATTTTGGTTGGCCACCATTATTCCTCCTCTAGTACGAAGCTTTCCTTCTCACCATCTTCACGTAATATTTCTGTCAGCTGCATTTCAACATTTTTTAATTTTTCATTGCATATTTTTGCTAATTCCATTCCTTCTTTATATTTTTCAATCGCTTGTTCTAACGGGACATCCCCGTCTTCTAAAATATTTACAATCCCTTCAAGTTTTTCCATTGCTTCTTCAAACGTTAACTCAAGCTCTTTTTTCTTTGTCATCCATCATTCTCTCCCTTTGATTCTAATACTTCACAAATCAATTTTCCGTCCGATAAGGCTAATTGAACTTGATCTCCTTTTGATACATCTTTTACACTTTTAACCAGTTGATCTTTCTCTTTATAAACGAGGCTATAACCTTTTTCCATAATTTTTAGGGGGCTTACATTTTCCAGTATTGATATATGATGGAGAAAGTCTTTTTGCTTATTTTTTAAGATTTCACTCATATTCCGTATTAATCTTTTTTTCATTTGGTCATATTCTTTTTTTGATTGAGCCAAAAGATCTTTTGGGTGGCGAAGGTATAGTCTTTCTTGCCATCTATGAAAACGTTCAGATTTTTCTTGTACCAATAGTCCAATGGCTCTTTTTCCGCGTTCTAACGTGCGATCTAGTTGTTCAACTTTCTCTTCATAAAGCTTTTTTGGGTATCGAAATGCATAGGATTGAACCAGCTTTTCATATCTTTTCTGTTCGGTATAAACCTTTTGTTTTATCACTCGCATTAATCGTATTTTACGATTTAACACTCTCTCCATCAGTTCTTCAACATGTGGGACCGCTAATTCTGCAGCTGCTGTAGGTGTGGCCGCACGTTTGTCAGCGGCAAAATCGGCAATTGTCGTATCCGTTTCGTGTCCAACCGCAGATATAATTGGAATATCGGAAGCATAAATCGCTCTAGCTACTATTTCTTCATTAAAGGCCCAAAGTTCTTCAATCGAACCACCACCACGACCAACAATTAATACGTCTGCTTCTTTTCTTTCGTTCGCTATTTCGATTGCCTTGACAATACTTGGAGCTGCCTGTCTTCCTTGAACTAAAGCAGGGTAAATGATGACGTTTGCCAATGGATATCTTCTTTTAATGGTTGTTAAGATATCTCTTATTGCCGCTCCTGTTGGTGAAGTTATGACTCCGATAACAGAAGGAAAGCTAGGAATTTCCTTTTTACGGTCTGGATGGAAAATCCCTTCTTTTTCAAGTTTTTTCTTTAATTGTTCATAAGCTAGGAATAGTTCTCCTATTCCATCTGGTTGCATTTCTTTGACATAAATTTGATACTGTCCACTAGGCTCATAAACAGAAATTTCCCCACGCAGCAATACTTTCATTCCATTTTCAGGTTTAAAAAAAACTTTTTTATTATAAGTGGAAAACATAACCGCAAGAATTTTAGATTGATCGTCTTTTAACGTAAAATACATATGCCCACTCGAATGTTGTTTAAAATTTGAAATTTCACCTTTAACATAAATATCTTGCAAGTGGGGGTCGCGATCAAATTTCCGTTTTATGTATTTTGTTAATGCATGGACGGTTAAATACATTTGTTCATTCATCATTGCTTCCTCTCCAGAACTTCGATTAGGAAATCGTAGAGTTCAAATTTTTGGCAGCTTTTACCGTATTATATAAAAGCATCGTTATGGTCATTGGTCCGACTCCCCCTGGGACAGGTGTAATGTAACTCACTTTTTCTTTCACTTTTTCAAAATCGACATCCCCACATAATGTCCCATCATCTCTTCGGTTCATTCCAACATCGATGACAACGCACCCTTCTTTTATATAGTCGGAAGTTATTAAATTTTCTTTCCCGACAGCTGAAACAAGAATATCCGCTTGTGAAGTGAAAAAACGTAAATGATTAGTTTTAGAATGACAATAGGTGACTGTTGCATCTTCATTTAAAAACAATTGCCCCGCTGGCTTTCCTACTATATTACTTCTCCCAATGATGACGACATGTTTTCCTTTTATTGTAATATTCATAGCTTTTAATAACTCGATAATACCAAAAGGAGTACAAGGGAGAAAGGCGTCTTGTCTTGTCATCATTCGCCCGATGTTTACCGGATGAAAACCGTCCACATCTTTTAATGGAGAAATTGTTTCTATCACTTTCTTTTCATTAATATGGTCCGGTAAGGGGAGCTGTACTAATATTCCGTGAATAGATGGATCATTATTAAGTTCAATTACTTTATTAATTATTTCTTTTTCTGTCACATGTTCTGGATATTTCCATAATACTGAACGAATTCCAATTTTTTTACATGCTTTTTGTTTGTTATGGACATATATAGCTGATGCCGGATCATCCCCTACGAGTATAACAGCAAGCCCAGGATGAATATTAAGTGTTTTTAGCCGATTTACATCCGCTTCAATTTCTTTTCTTTTTCTTTCGGCAATTTCTTTTCCGTAAATGATTTTTCCAACCAAAAGCTCCACCTCCGATTTTCACGATCTATTTTTACAGGGAGCTTTTAACTTTTGATAAAACTCCGTTAACAAATTTTCCTGAATTCTCATCCCCATATTGTTTAGCGATTTCCACTGCCTCGTTAATGGAAACACTAGGAGAAATATCTTCTATATACTTCATTTCAAATACTGCTAGTCTTAATATATTTCGATCCACGTTTCCTAGCCTTTCTAATGTCCAATTTTCTAAATTCGATCTAATTATTTCATCAATTTCATTCAGATGTTTGACTGTTCCAAAGACTAATTGCTTTAAATATTCATCTTCTTTCGCACCATTTAATACGTATTGATAAGATTCATTTGCATCACTTTTTGCCAAATCTATTTGAAACAAAGCTTGTAATGCTTTTTCTCTAGCTGTTCTTCTTTTCATCTTATTAACTCCTTTTAACAAATTCCTTTACTATCAAGATAATAGCATAAACTATTTTAATTTGCGCAGGAAATATAAGATCTTCTATATTTTTTACAGAGAAGCAATACTCTAAACAATCTTGTCTTTTTCTTTCACGAAAAAACCGTATAGTTTGACCTATACGGTTTAGCCTTTTATTCTTTTTTCTGCTCATTTTTTGGAATTTCAAAATGAACGCCAACGACATGAACATTGACTTCATCAACTTCTAGCCCTGTCATATTTAATAACGTTTGACGAATATTTTCTTGAATTTGTTGAGCAACTTGAGGGATAGAAACGCCAAAATTTAATGTACAAAAAACATCTACTATAATTCCTTCGTCGGATAATTCAACTTTAATACCTTTACCATGATTTTTCTTTCCAAGTTTTTCTACCACGCCGGAAGCAAAATTTCCTCTCATGTTGGCGACACCTTCAACTTCAGAAGCCGCAATTCCGGCAATTACTTCAATCACTTCTGGAGCTATTTCCACTTTCCCTAAGGCATCCTCATTCATTTCAAGAGTGTTTTTTTCAACCATTCATCCAACACCTCCTATTATGTTTATTCCATGACATTGTACAATTCAAGAAATTTTGTATTAAATTGTCCACTTTTAAATGTTTCATGATCAAGCAACTTTAAATGGAATGGAATAGTTGTAGAAACTCCTTCAACAACAAACTCACTTAGTGCTCGTTTCATTCGTGCAATGGCTTCTTCTCTTGTCGCACCATAGGAAATAACTTTCGCAATCATGGAATCGTAATAAGGCGGGATTTTATAGCCCGGATATGCAGCAGAGTCAATTCTTATTCCTAGTCCACCTGGAGGAAGATACATTTTAATTTCTCCTGGAGAAGGCATAAAATTTTTCTCAGGGTTTTCGGCATTAATTCGGCATTCAATTGCCCAACCGGTAAATGTAACATCTTCCTGTTTAATTGAAAGTTTTTCACCTGATGCAATTTTAATTTGTTCCTTTATTAAATCCACACCGGTTACTAGTTCTGTTACTGGATGCTCTACTTGTATACGAGTATTCATTTCCATGAAATAAAATTTTTTATTCCTATAGTCATATATAAATTCTACCGTACCAGCACCTGTATAATCAACTGCTTTTGCTGCTTTTATCGCTGCTTCACCCATTTGATTACGGATCTCTTCGTCTAGTGCTGGAGAAGGTGTTTCTTCTAACAATTTTTGTAGTCTTCTTTGGATGGTACAGTCTCTCTCACCTAAATGTATAACATTACCGTATTGATCCGCTAATATTTGAATTTCTACATGTCGGAAATCTTCAATATATTTTTCTAAGTAAACGCCAGGATTTCCAAAAGCCGTTTCAGCTTCTTGTCTCGTAATATTGATTCCTTTTTTCAATTCTTCTTCGTTCCAAGCTACTCGAATCCCTTTTCCACCACCACCGGCGGTTGCTTTAATGATCATTGGGTATCCAATTTCATTTGCAATTTGAATGGCTTCGTCTAAGTCTTCAATGACTCCGTCAGAACCAGGGACAATTGGAACATTCGCTTTTTTCATCGTTTCTCTTGCGACATCTTTCGTTCCCATTTTGGAAATAGCTTCAGGGCTAGGACCAACGAACGTAATATTACACTCTCTACATAATTCAGCGAAATCAGCATTTTCTGCTAAAAATCCATATCCCGGATGAATCGCATCACATCCTGTGGAAGTTGCTACACTTAATATATTCGTTTTATTTAAATAACTATCTTTTGAAAGATTAGGGCCGATGCAATAAGCTTCATCCGCTATTTGTACATGCAATGCATCTTTATCTGCTTCTGAATAAACAGCTACGGTTTCAATTCCTAGCTCTTTACATGCGCGGATGACGCGTACGGCTATTTCTCCTCTGTTAGCGACGAGCAATTTTTTTATCATTATAATCGCTCCTTATTCTGGTTTAACTAAAAATAAAGGTTGTCCATATTCGACTAGTTGTCCATCTTTGACAAGGACTTCTACAATTTCCCCTTTAACTTCTGCTTCAATTTCGTTAAATAATTTCATCGCTTCTACAATACAAACAACCGTAGATTCCGTTACTTTAGATCCAACTTTCACATATGGTTCAGCACCTGGAGATGGAGCTTGATAGAATGTACCAACCATTGGTGAAACAATCTTATGTAAGGAAGAATCATCAACGTCTTTTTGTTTTGGTGTTTCCGCTACTTCATTGGAAACTTGAATTGTTTTTTCTTCAGCTACTTTTACTACTTGAGGTTGTACTTCTTTTTCAATATATTGAACTTTTTGAACCGGTGCAGATACTTGCACTTCCGCTTGGTTATTTTTCTTCATTACTAATTTCGTTCCAGCATGTTCATATTGAAATTCATCAATGCTAGATTGGTCAACAAGTTTAATAATTTCACGTATTTCTTGTACTTTTAACATCTATAAAGACACCCCTTGCGTCAATAATTGTGACTTACTATTAATATCATACGATAATACCTTATCTAAATTCAATAAATTTCATGAAAATGGTCAGACCAGTCTATTAAAATGGTGATGGATGAACGATTATGAGAATATATTTTTTACATTCTTACGTATAACTTCAGTAATAAAAAGGCTCCCGTAAATGAACCATCTGTAAAGACCGTTCATTTAGGAAGCCCTTTAATTATTTACCAGTATCAAATTCAACAGCAACAAATGTTTCTCCAATCTCCTTATTTACAAGACGAATGATATCATTCGCTGCTTTTGGAGATGCCTCTTCTGCTTTAATCGTTATCATCACTTGTTCTCCGTCTGCCCTTACCAATGCATCTTTATATCCCATTGTTGAAACAATCAAAGATTCAATTAATTTTTCTTTCGCAGCAATTTCGTTGATTTTTTCCATCTCATCTTTTGCTGCGCTTCGTTCTGATGCAGGTAAATCCGTTTTAGCTACGATTTCTTGCAATTCTTCTAATTTCGCACTTCTTTGATCTTCCATTTCTTGTCTCAATGCTTCAAACACTTCATCACCAGAAACTTGTGTAATTACAGTTGATTCACCACTTTTATCCGATGATTTTTCACTATTAACACCTGCAATATTTGATTCCTTTTCCGGTGCTGTAATATAGTAGACTGATAGAACGACGACTAAACTTAACATGGTTAGTAACCAGACGGTTTGTTTTTTCAATAACATTTTTTATTCCTCCTTTGATTTTTTTGCTAATACGGATACACGGTGACTTGGAACATCTAAATACCGTGTGACAGCTTCTCTAATCCATTTTTTAACTTCTATATTTTCAGCTCCTTTAGCAACCACCAATACACCTCTTACGGAAGGTTTTTTTGTTTCAGATACTAAAGGAACTTCTTTATCACCATTGCGAATAATCACCATTTGTTCTTCTGTTGACTGATCGTGCACGATTCGTTGTCCACCTTCACGGTCCGTTTCTTCCGTTGTTTGGTTTTGTATGATTTTATTTTTTTCGAAAATCTTCTTTTCCGTTGCATCGACGTTGACAACAACGGAAACGTCCCCAACTCCCATAATCGATTCTAAAACTTCTTTCAACTGTTCTTCATAATATTTTTCATATTCAGCAATTGAATTGAACTCACTTACATCTTTTTGTTTAAATACGGCAACGTCTTCTGAATTTAATTCAGTGTTTGTATTTGTGTTTTCAGATAATGAATGGCTCGTGGAAGATGGATCCTTCGAAAAAAAGTTGCTAATTAACAATATAGCTACACCTATGATGAAAAGTAACAATATATAATGGCTTTTTTTTATTTTTTCATTTGAATTTTGATCACTATTAAAAAACCAATCTTTTATTTTTTGAAAAATATGTTGATTTTTTCCCATCAGCCATTCCCCCCTTCAACATGTATTTGCAGCTGCGATTCTTCTAGGCCCCAACTGTTTGCAAGGAATGCTATTACGTTTTCTAAATCTTCTACTTGATTGCTTGCTGGCTGATTCGTATTAATGGTTATAGGTTTAACTGCTTGAATAGATTCGTTGTTGTTCTTGGTAAGATAAACGGTTACAGATTTAAGACTAATTTCGGTATTTGTAGGGAATGGTTCATTTGACATTTCCATTTCCGGTTGAATTTCTTTTATTTCATAGCCATACTTATCCATTAATTCCTCCTTTACATCCATTTCTAATTGGACAGCCATTTGTTTTAAAATATATGCAGAATGTGAGGCTTGTATTTCTTTTTTCTTCATTTCTATTAAATTTTCTAATTTTTTTTCTTCATTTTCTGTAACAATAGGCAATTGTTTTAACCATGCATCTACATCTTCAGAAAACAATTTCATAATTGGAGTAAGAATGATGGTGATGAGTAAAAGGCCGATTACCATTTTTGCATATTTTTGTAATGAGGAATTTGGCAACAACATATCGACAATGACAGCTAAAAAAATAAACAGGATAATATTTGATATCCAACTAGAAAGATAATCCACGTAAATCACCTATCTTACCATTACGGTTATATTTCCTGCAGCGATAATGACGGTAATACTTAAAAAGAACATAATCGAAACGATCCCGAGAGCAACAAAAATATAGATGACGCTTTTTGAAATGACATCTAAGCAAGTGATGACAGGTCCACCACCTAATGGTTGAAGTAAAGCAGCTGCAAATTTAAAGATGAAAGCGATGATTAGTATTTTCAATGCGGGAAAAATGGCCATGATTAATAGAATCGCTACTCCAGCAATTCCGATTGTATTTTTTAACAATAACGAAGCGGTAATAACGGTATCTGCGGCATCTGTAAACATTCTCCCAACGACCGGGATAAAATTACCAGTAATAAATTTTGCCGTTCGAATCGCCACTCCATCCGCTACGGCAGTAGCTGCACCTTGAACGGAAATGACTCCGAGAAAAACTGTCATAAAGATCCCTAAAAGTCCTATTGACCAATTTCTTAATAGTGAAGCAAGTTGGGTCACTTTATAATGTTCGGTTAGCGTGCTGACAATACTTAATAATGCGGATAAAAACAATAAAGGTAAAATGATATTGTGAATAAATAGACCGCTAGAGTTCATCAAAAATAAGACGACTGGATGGAAAAAACTAGCGGAAACAAGACCGCCACTGGATGCAATAAGCGCTAACAACAACGGAATTAATGCCATCGTAAAATGAATCATTCCATTAATGGCTTCTTTTGTATAATTGATTGCTATATGGAAGCTATTTAAGGCGATAATCATTAAGACTAAATAGACAATCGCGTAGGCAATTTTGCTTATCGCACTTTTCTCAAATGAATTTTGTAGCGATTGAAGAAACATGCTAAAGACTGTTAAAACAATTAATGATCCAAGAAGTTTTCCATTGGCAATAAGCTCATGGAAGACATATTTTAATGCTCCTAGAAACCATTCTTTAATGGAAAATTTCTTTTCTCCTTTTACAAAATCAACAAAATCACCCTTTTGACTTTCTGGGAGGAAACCTCCATATTCATGTACAATTTCATCCCAAAACTTTTTCAATTCGGATAAATCTAAATGATCAATTTGTTCTTCTAAACTTAATGTTTCTGGTAGTTTCTCTTCCTCACTGTTTGCTTTGGCGATTAGGCTTGTCCATCCAAAAAAAGAAAGATATATGATGACTATTGCCATTAATATAAAACGGTATTTCATCCTCTCACCTCTAAAAGATTGACACTTAAATTGGGATCATATTTAAGATCATCTCTATTAATGCTGTTAATATCGGGACAGCCATCGCTAATATGACAATTTTTCCTCCCAATTCAATTTTTGAAGCAATCGTTCCTTGACCAGCATCTTTCGTAATTTGTGATGCAAATTCTGCAATATATGCGATTCCGATTATTTTTAAAATGGTTTCTACATAGACAAGATTGATTTGTGCATTTACAGCAATTCTTCGTAACATTTCAATAATGGCATAAATTTGATCGACTAAAAAAAGAAAGATTGTACATCCTGTAAAAACAATAAGGAGAAAGGAAAAATTAGGTTTTTGTTCTTTAATGATCAATGCTAAAAATGCCGAGGTGAGTCCAATACCGACTATTTGAAGAATTTCAATCGGAAAGCCCCCCTATCCTATCCATTAAATAAAAACACCGATTTAATTTTTTGAAATAGATCGCTAACAATTGATGCCACCATAAACAAAATATATATAAAACCAAATAGTGTCACCCATTGGGCATATTCCTTTTTATCTAGCTGTTCTAGTACTGTATGTAAAAAGGCAACGACAATTCCGACTCCAGCAATTTTAAAAATGACATCCACCTCAATGCCCATGAAGAATCCCCCTAACTTGTTACAGTAGAATAATGGCGATTAAGAGCCCTGTTAGAAAACCTAAACTTTTTGTCATCCTTTCATATTTAAGTTGTTTATCTCTTGCTTCTTGCTCTTCCCTTTCTAAATGAGTTAATGCAAGAATAATTTGCTTTTGTTGACTGATGCGATCATGTTTCCCTAATGTTTCCCCGAATTGTTTCAAAATCTCATATTCTTCGTTTTTTAAAGATGTCATATTCCAAATTTCCTTTAAACTACTTTCCCATGACTCCTTTACAGTCGCATCTCTTTGTACAAGTTTTAAGGCAAATAACTCAAAAAGATTAGAAATAGGTGGGGCAATCTGATTGGATATTCTTCGAGATGCTTCATGTAAAGGCGTGTGTCCATACATGATTTCAGCATCCAATGATTGAAGTGCGGATTTTAACATTCTTAACTGCTTTGTACGGTTACTTAAGTGTTTAGCAAGTTCAAACCCAACCCATGTAGTTGCCAAAATAATAAAAATTGCACCTATGATTTTCACCATAAAATCTCACTCTCTTTTCTTAAATCCCTTCCATTTTTATCCCGAATTCTTCGTATATATCCTGGGGAATGAGCTCTAGATAATTCGATATATCGTTCAAAAATCTTTTGTTCTATGATGGTTTGAAGTGTTGGTCTCTTCTGGATATCCTCAAAGGATTCTCCATGTGTGGTCATCATTAAACATATTCCTGCATGAACTGCCTCCATAATAGCCTCGCCATCTTCTTTACTTCCGATTTCATCTACAATTAAAACATTTGGACTCATCGAACGAATTAACATCATCATTCCTTCTGATTTAGGGCAAGCATCTAACACATCGACTCTTGGTCCAAACGTTAATTGTGGAATTCCTTGAACACAACCTGCAATTTCTGATCGCTCGTCGACAATTCCTACTTTTTGCGGTTGAATCTTTTTCTTTTCCCAACCTGTCGAAATGATTCGAGCTATATCCCTTAATAATGTTGTTTTACCAGTCTGAGGAGGGCCGATAATCATCGTATGTTTCCAACCGTTTTCATACAAATAGGGTATAAGAGGTTCTGCGATTCCAATTTGTTCACGAGCAATCCGTATATTAAAGGATGCAATATCCCGAATAGCCTTCACATAACCACCTTCTAAAATGACTTTGCCGGCAAGACCAATACGATGTCCACCCTCAATGGTTATGTATCCCCTTTTTAATTCTTCCTCTAATGTATAAAAGGATGAATAGCTCAAGTTTTGGATGAATCTTTCTGCGTCTTCTGATGTAAATCGATAGGGAAGATAGATAACGTCTACACTTGTAACAACTTCTATCGGCCTAGTAATTCGTAATCGTATTTCTTCGATTTTTTGAAATAGAGAGGAAGGCAATTGTAACAATTTTTCTACAATGACTTTTGGTAAATAGGAAAGAATTTCGTTCATGTATAAAGCCCCCACTCATTACATCTTCTGTTACTTAAATGTATTCGGCGTTGGACAAAGTATGACTTTGAATTTGTTAACAATTAAGAGAGGAAGTACTGAGGTAATAAGATAGGAAAAGGATGTAAATATAGAAAATGGGTAAACCATATATTATTCCTGAAAAAAGCATACAAAAAAGCAGATAAATGATATGGATCATTTATCTGCCTTGCTTCAAAATTATGCACGAGATACATAAGTACCGTCAGTTGTGTTAATAACGAGGCGATCTCCCACATTAACAAAGAATGGTACTTGAACAACTAAACCTGTTTCTAATTTTGCTGGTTTTGAACCACCAGAAGCTGTATCCCCTTTAATTCCAGGTTCTGTTTCCACTACTTCAAGTTCAACTGTATTAGGAAGTTCAATACCAATAGTTTCGCCTTGATACATCATAATATAAACTTCCATATTTTCTTTTAAGAAGTTTAATTCATATTCCACTTGTTTACTAGATAATTCTACTTGTTCGTATGTTTCGGTGTCCATAAATACATGGGAATCACCGCTAGCATATAAATACTGCATTTTACGGTTATCAATTTGTGCTTTTGCTACTTTTTCCCCAGCGCGGAAAGTTTTTTCTTGAATGTTTCCTGTGCGTAAGTTACGAAGTTTTGAGCGTACAAACGCAGCTCCTTTTCCAGGCTTTACGTGTTGGAATTCTAATACACGCCAAATGCCTCCATCAACTTCGATTGTTAAACCTGTACGAAAATCGTTTACTGAAATCATTCTTTTGTCCTCCTAATTTACAAAATCAATAACTCTTTTGTAGAGTGAGTTAACGTTTCGTTGTGATCATCTGTTAGAACGATATCATCCTCAATTCGGACTCCGCCAACCCCCGGTAAATAGATTCCAGGTTCTACAGTGACGACCATTCCTTTTTCCAATACTAAATTAGATCTCATAGACAAAGAAGGACCTTCGTGAACTTCTAGTCCTATCCCGTGTCCAGTTGAATGTCCAAAATTTTGTCCATATCCTTTCGAAGTTATGTAATCTCTAGCAATGGCATCAGCTTGTTTACCTGTTAAGCCTGGACGTATTTCATTCATCGCTTTCATTTGGGCATCATAGACGATTTGATAAATTTCTTTTAATTGGTTTGACGGTTCTCCTACTGCTATCGTTCTTGTAATATCTGAAATGTATCCTTTATAAAAGGCACCATAATCAAGTGTTACCATGTCTCCTTTTTCAATGATCTTATCTGAGGCAACACCATGTGGGAGCGCTGATCTAGCACCTGATGCAACGATAATATCAAAAGATGACGAATCCGCGCCACATTTTCTCATAAAAAATTCAAGTTCATTCGATACTTCCTTTTCCGTTAATCCAGGACGAATGAATTCTATAATGTGTTTAAATGCTGCATCAGCTATGTCTGCTGCTTCCTTTAATATCTTAATCTCATCTTCTGTCTTAATCAAGCGAATTTTTTCTACTACATTTGATACGGGAATAAATTCAGCTTTCATCCCTTTTTGATACGATAAGTATTGAGCATAGGTAAGGTCATTTTCTTCAAATCCAAGTCTTTTTACTCCATTTTCTTCCACGAGTCTTTTCACTTCATCTTGAATTAGACCTTTATGTTGGACAATTTCAAATCCTATTGCTTGTTTTTCAGCTTGCTCTGTATAACGGAAATCCGTAATAAAGTATGCCTTTTCTTCCGTTATCAAAACAACTCCTGCTGTCCCCGTAAAATTCGAAATATATCTTCTATTGTAGGGATTGGTAATTAAAATTGAATCAATATTTAATTCTTTAAACTGCTGGCGGACTTTATTGATTTTTCCCATTTTCTTCTCTCCCCTTTAAATGTAAAATTGCCTCTAAAGCCAACCTATACCCATAAAAACCTAAACCAGAAATATGTCCGCTTGCTACAGGAGCAATCACTGACCGATGCCGAAACTCTTCTCGTGAATAGATGTTGGATATATGGACTTCAATGACAGGTATGCCTATTGCCTCGATACAGTCGCGAATCGCATAACTATAATGCGTATATGCACCCGCATTTAAAATAACCCCAATAAATCCATCTCTATTTGCTTCTTGTAGCCAATCAATAATTTTCCCTTCATGATTGGTTTGTCGACAATCTACCATTATTCCTAGTAATTTTGCTTTATCCGTAAGAAATCGTTCTAAATCATGTAGAGATTGTTGACCGTATACAGCAGGATTACGACTCCCAAGCAAATTTAAATTCGGACCATTAATGACCAAAACTTTATCCATTCTCCAACCTCATACAAAAGTATTTAACGTAAACATTTTAACATAAGGATTGAAAATTACACTATAGCAGATGGTATATTTTCTATGAAGAAGCAGAATTTTCATTCTTCTCTCTTTTGTCTTCCCTTATTTTTTGTTCATTTGCTTCAAAAGAAATGGAATAACCAACGAATACCCCAAATAAAATATACAGGCAAATAGTTGTAATGATTGTATCTCTTTTTAATTCAAACACATTTTTTAAGCTTGGAAATAGTGGATTGAAAATAAAAAATACAATCGCAAATAATGCAATTCCAAAACCTATACCGACCCAAATTGATTTAAATCTTCGCAACAATGCATAATACATGAGAGCTCCTATCATTCCAAATAATCCAATAAAGCCTATCGAAATAACCGTTCCAATCCATTTATGTTTCCAATCTCCAAGTGCCCAAGGCTCTAAAATAACATTTGGCTTAATTTCAGTAAAATGAAAAATGTATGCAATTAAACCAATAAAACTCCATAATACTCCTCCAACAAAACCAGTGATTAGCGACATGGTTAATAAAGACATCGGTTCTTCTTGTTTATTTTGTTCTAGCTTTTCATTTTCCATAGGTACACCTCCTTTTTTTATTATGTCCTTTCCACTTTTGTTTATAGGGAAATAAGCATAGAGGTTTTTTAATTTTTTATGTAGAATAGAAATTATAAGGATTTCAATATATATAGAAATAGGTTGGTGCGATCATCATGTCAGATAAACAAAAACCGGTATACGGTGGCCAAGCGGTCATCGAAGGGGTAATGTTTGGTGGAAAACATTACTATGTAACTGCCATTAGAAGAAACGATCAGTCCATTGATTATTTTCGTCTCCCGAGAGTTCAAAAATCATGGGTGCAATCATTAAAAAAGATTCCATTTATTCGTGGAAATGTTGCGATTATCGAAGCTAGTGCGAATGGTTCCAAACATTTAAATTTTTCTGCTGAACGCTTTGAAGTCGATCCTGGGGAAGAACATAAACAACAAAAAGAAACTTCTAAATGGACGATGATCTTTAGCATAGCGGTCATTGGAGTACTATCTTTTATTTTCTCAAAATTTATTTTCACATTAATTCCTGTGTTTTTAGCTGAATTCATGCGGCCGATTATTTCAAGTGATATCGGACAAATATTGATCGAAAGTTTTTTTAAATTACTACTGCTTCTCGTATATATTTACTTTATTTCAATGACACCTTTAATTAAACGAGTCTTTCAGTATCATGGTGCTGAACATAAAGTCATCAATGCTTTTGAAAATGGGGTAGATTTGACGGTAGAGAATGTTCAAAAGCAATCAAGACTCCATTATCGTTGTGGAAGTAGTTTTATCCTATTCACCGTGTTAGTGGGTGTATTTGTCTATATGTTTGTGCCAACGGATCCTCTTTGGGTACGTATTTTAAATCGATTGGCACTCATACCAGTGGTGATTGGAATTTCGTTTGAAGTATTACAGTTAACTAATAAAGTACGGGATATACCAGTATTAAAATTATTGGGTTATCCAGGTTTATGGCTACAGCTTTTAACCACGAAAGAACCAAAGGACGACCAAGTGGAAGTAGCCATCCATTCCTTTCAAGAATTATTACGATTAGAAGAGGAAACAGAAAAAAATCTTCAAAAAGAGGATTAAAAAGTTTAAAAATGGTCAAAAATGCTCATGATGCTCATAGGAGGTGGCGTACATGAGAGGGAAATCAGCCTATTTATTTTTATCAATCATCATATTACTATCAATAGTTGGGTTAGCTTCCACTTTAATCATGAATCCAAGTCATATATTCCGATACATCATTGTTTCAGCAATCATTATTGGGATTATATATTTACTTGCCCAAAAATTTTTTGCCACAAATAGGGGCAGCGAGCATCGAGCATTTTTAAAAGCAGCGAGAAGTTCAAAGAAGCGATTAAAGAAAAAGGAATCGTATATGAAAACTTCTGGCCGGAGTGCAAAAAAGATTCGCAGAGAGGCAACTCATTTAACAGTGATTGAAGGAAAAAAAGGAAAAAGAAAAAGTCGGGCATTTCACTAATCAAACAATGAGAGTGTAATAGGAGTTATTCCCATTACACTTTTTTTTAATATGTCCACCTTTTTAAAAATTCTTCTGCTCTCTTTCTACCAAGTTGGAGTAATTCATTTTTCTTCTCTTCACTTAATGAAAATTCTGTCGCACTAATGCCTTCTGTAGGTATGAAGATAATATTCTTTTCATGTTTTCGTGAAATATATCTGGCATCATGTGCATCTTTCATTGTTGTAAATAATGCTTCGAATAATTGAATGGAATTATTAATTTTGTTTTTCTTTCCTCCATTAATATAATGACTGAGTTTAATTCCTAAAACTGGACGAACTTTTTTCACGTTTTCTTTATCAAATAACCATAACGGAAAATTACTTAATACACCTCCATCTACTAAGTAATACGTCCCTCTCTTTGTTACTAATTTTACTGGCTCGAAAAAGTAAGGCAAACTTGAACTCATGCGGACTGCTTTCGCAATTGGAAAATGATTAGGATTTAAACCGTAATGATGGAGATCATCCGGTAAAACAACCATTCTTCCGTTCGTTAAATCTGATGTGATGACTCGCAATGTTTGCGGAGGAAGATCTGAAAATGTATGAATGCCTTTTGCATATAACACTTGGTTTAGCCATTCTTCCAGCATCTGTCCTTTGTATAAACCCATACGGAAATATAAATTGAACCATTTCGCAAAAGGTATCGGTATGACGTATTTTCTTTCATCTAAAAACTTTTTTAAATCAAGCTCATCCATTAATTTTTTAATCTCTTGGCTTTTATACCCTGCCGCAATTAATGAGGCTATTATGGAACCTGCACTTGTCCCTGCCACACGCTTAAATTTAAATCCTTTCATTTCAATCATTTCATAAGCCCCTATTAGGGCGATCCCTTTTATACCCCCACCGGAAAATACTCCATCGATGTACATACATCCGCCTCCGTTGATTTCCTTTCTACATTCATAATCTTGGAGACGGCGAAATAGTACAGTAGACAAATCTATTTACGTAAAATATTGAATTTCTGCTTGAGGAAAAAATTGTTGGATATATGCTCTCATTGTATTCTCCAGTTCTGTTGCCTCATCTGTTGGGTATATATATTTACCTATTCCATATTTTCCCCACTTATACTTTCTTTTCGTTTCATCCATTTCCAATTTCGTTTTTGGGTATCTTTTTTCAATAATCTTTTTCGCCGGTTTTGTAAAACGGTGTTGAATTAGTTCAAATGTTAAGTGTTGTATATCAATATTTTCTAATGAAGATTTAAGTCGATCGAACAATTCATAATAGCCTTCTTTCCATCCATCATACATATAAATAGGTGCAATAACAAAACCTAACGGATAATTCGCTTGCGCTACTTTTCGTGCAGCTTCTAATCGTTCTTCAAATGAGGAAGTACCTGGTTCAAAATTTTTAATGACATATCTAGCATTTACACTGAAACGAAAACGAGTTTTCCCATTATGCTTGGCATCTAATAAATGATCGACATGGTGATATTTTGTTACAAAGCGAAGTAGACCATATTCTGTTTTTCCGATAAACTCAATTGCTCTTTTCAACGAATGCGTTAAATGATCAATTCCAACAATATCAGAGGTACAAGCAGCTTCAAATCGCGTAATTTCCGGACTCCGTTCATCAATATATGCTTTTGCTTGTTCCAATATTTCGTCGATATTCACATATACACGAATATATGGTTTACTTCCGAGCGTTGTTTGTAAATAACAGTAATGACAGTGCCCCATACAACCGGTTGCTAGTGGAATCGCATATTCAGCCGATGGTTTAGATGTATCAAATTTCAAAGTTTTCCTTACTCCTACTACTAGTGTAGACTTTGCCATTCGATACTTTTGAAGTTCATTTTCTCCAGGAATCCCCCGCACTTGGTTGTGGGAAGTCGTCTCACGAATTTCTATATTTAATCTTTTAAATTTCTCGTACAATTCTTTCCCTAACGGATAATCTAATGCTCTTGGTTCAAAATATACAAGTTGAGGCATAAATGGTTTCATCTTTCGTCACCTTCCTTGTAATAGTATGTCCTCTATCCTTGAATTACGTTCTTCACTTTTCTGTTAAGACTGGAAGAGACTAGGTCAAAAAATTCTCTTATTGGCTTTAAAATAACGTTTGATCTTACATCTAACAAAACCTCATTTTACGTAACAATAAAAACCCGTTTGAAAATATTTCGATTCAAACGGGTTCTTCATTCGCGAACTATCTTACATTTTTTATAATGTTTTTCATTTCCTCTGACCTGTCTTCAACTATCGCTCCCAAATCTTTCACAATATAAATCACCAGATAATGTAACAATCACAAGTTTATACTAATACACAAAATAAAGTGTTGTTGAACAATACGATAATTACACTTCTTCCTACGGGTTAGGATAGTTGAAATAATGTACATTAAATTATTAAAAAACAACCTCTGCGTTTTTCTTTCTGGTTGAATTTATGTTTTCATGATGTTATAGAATGGTTCGATCAAGTGCAATACATGTCTTTTAGTAATCCGTAATTATCTAGATCTTGCAAACTAGCTAGTATTCTTTTGAATATTAAAATTACCCCTTTAGATAATTTTATCCAAAGGGGTATATGGATGTAATTTTGTGTATTAATTCAAAATTACAAGCCACATTTTAATTGAGCTCCGCAATTGTCACAAGTGTTACAACCACCGATTTCCATCACTTTCCCTTTACGACATACTGGGCAAGTGTTTCCTATTTCTGAGCCGATTGTAACATCTGTAGTTCGCAAATCTTGAATTGTATCAATTAAGACAACTTTTCTTTCCTCTTTTTTCTCTTCTACAGTCATATCTTCCATTGTATTTTCTTCTGCTTTTAATGTTAATACTTGTGTATCACGACTTCCATCGACATATACAGTACCGCCTTTAGCTCCACCTTTATATAGTCTTTCGTAAACTTTTTCCACCTGTTCTACGGTATAACCTTTCGGCGCATTTACCGTTTTACTGATTGAGCTGTCAATCCATCGTTGAATGACACACTGAACATCCGCATGTGCTTCTGGTGTTAAATCCATTGCTGTAACAAACCAATGTGGCAATTCATTTTCATTGGCATCCGGATTTTCTTTTAAATATTCTTGTACAATGTCTGCTTTTACTTCAATAAATTTTCCAAGTCGGCCAGAACGATAATACGTAAAGGAGAAATATGGCTCTAACCCTGTAGAAACACCCACCATTGTTCCTGTTGATCCTGTAGGAGCTACTGTTAATAAATGCGAATTGCGAATACCGTATTTTAAAATCGATTGACGGATATCTTCTGGCATTCGTCTCATATAACCAGTATTTATAAACGCTTCTCTCAGGCGGTTTGTTTTTTCGTCGGATTCACCAACTAAAAACGGGAAGCTTCCTTTTTCTTTTGCCAACTCAATAGACGTACGATAAGCAGTAGTAGCAATAACCTCAAACAATTGGTCAATTAGTTTGTTTCCTTCTTCTGAACCATATTCTGTTTCACAATATATGAGCAGGTCATGTAATCCCATAACTCCTAAACCTACACGGCGTTCTCCTAGGGCTTGTCTTTTATTTTCTTTTAAGAAATAAGGTGTTGCATCAATAACGTTATCTTGCATGCGAACTCCAATTTCAACCGTTCTTTTTAATTTTTCAAAATCAACGGTTTTTGTTTTGCGATCGACCATTTTTGCTAAATTGATAGCCGCTAAGTTACATACGGAATACGGGGCTAACGGTTGTTCGCCACACGGATTTGTCGCAACGACTTTTTGACCGTAAGCTTTCGCATTGGTCATGTCATTAGCATTGTCAATAAAGAAAATTCCTGGCTCTGCAGAATAGGTTGCACAAATATTAATTAAATTCCAAAGTTCTTTTGCTTTAATTTTACGATATGTTTTCACACGGTACCCTAATTTCTCCCACTCACGAACATCCCCAACTTCATGCCAATGTTCGTTGTAATAATCCATTTCTTCTTCCGTATACGATTCAATGTCTGGAAACTTCAATTCGAATTCTCCATCTTTTTCAACCGCATCCATGAATTCTTTTGTTAAACATACCGATATATTCGCACCCGTTAAAAATTCAGGATTATGAACCGAATATGTTCCACCGGTTCTTAGTTTATCTTCTGCTTCTTTAATAATTTCTTCGCTAAAACCGCCGTATCCTGGAATATTTTTGTAGTTAATAATTCCTTGGTACATCGCTTTTTCTGTTTCTGTTAGAGGAGTAAATTTTAATTTTTCTTCCGCGGCTTTTTTAATTTGCTCATCATTTGTATTCTCAATTAAAAATCTTAAGATGCGAGGATTTTGCATTTTTGAAATGATGAACTCGATAATATCTGGATGCCACACCGCTAGCATGATCATTTGTGCTCCTCTTCTAGATCCACCTTGTTCAACTAAGTGTGTAAGTTTTGCGATATCATCCAGCCAAGAAACCGAACCAGAAGACTTTCCATTAACTCCTTTGGCTAAAGCATTTCGTGGACGTAATGTCGAACCATTGGTACCAACACCACCGCCGCGGCTCATAATTTCCATCACTTGTTTTCGGTGTTCAGAAATCCCCTCTCTTGAATCTTTAACAAATGGCATTACGTAACAATTGAAATACGTAACTTCCGTACCAGCTCCTGCTCCATATAAAACACGCCCTGCCGGTACAAAATTGAGTTCAGAAAGTTCTTGGTAAAATTTTCCAAACCATTCTTTCCGTTTTTCTTCCGTTTTCTCAACATCTGATAAACCTTTAGCATTTCGTTTAGCAATTTGTTCGTAATAGACTTCCAACGGTTTCTCAATGACATCGAGTGAGCGTACAATAATTCCCGATTCGATTTCTTCCTTATGATCGAGAACTCCTCGATACTCTTCCTCAATGAAAACTTTTGCTTTATTATTTTGTCTATCTATATCAAGTATGTACCCTAAACCTCTTGCTGGAAATTTAGGATCTTCCTTTATTGTTAAGACAACTAAATCACCTTTTGTTAACGTAATTTTTTCTGTATCTTTAAAGGAATAACGATCAATCATCACAAGTCTTGAGACACCTTTGAAGGATAATTTCATATCCGGGGTAATCGGATGGACTTGTGGAAATAAACGAATCGCTTCATTCAATTGTTCGATATTCAGTTTTGGTTTCTCCATCTCCTTAATAATCATTGACATACAAACATCTCCCTTTTCTATTACTATTAGAAGAAATATCCATGGTGTCTATTAAATTAGTTTAAACTTATCATATGTCCTAACGAAAATCAATATATAGTGTCATTAATTTTTATCAATATCAATATATTGTGTTTTTAGGCATATTCGTCGAAGTTTGTCAAGCGTATTTCCGCCTATTTTCTGAAAAAATTTTTTGACTTACAAAAAAAACGCTGTTTTCATAGTCAAATGATTGACTTTGAAAACAACGATATCTTTTATCTTGAAAAATTCCATTCCTCATTTTCATAGCGGTTTTTCGCTATGGAATGTACGAACGATAATTGTTCTTTCGTCAATTCTAACGGTTTTAACTCAATTTCTAAGCCTGTTTCAAAACCTTTTTTAAATGCCTGTTTTGCCTGATCAAACGTAACGTTTTCATTTTTTAATTCGTTGATTGCTACAGCTTTATTTTTGAATGACTGTTTCATTCTTTCTTTTACTCTCTCATTTGGATATTTGAATAAAGAGAATAGTTTATCCTCATCAATATCCAATAGGATAGAACCGTGTTGAAGGATCACACCTTTTTGACGCGTTTGTGCACTTCCAGCAACTTTTCTTCCTTCTACAACTAGTTCATACCAGCTTGGAGCATCAAAACATACAGAAGAACGTGGATTTTTTAGAACCTCCCTTTCTTCCTCTGTTTTCGGTACAGCGAAATAAGCATCCAATCCTAAGTTTCGAAATCCTTCTAAAATGCCCGTAGAAATCACTCGATATGCTTCCGTTACGGATGCTGGCATTTTCGGATGCTCCTCTGTAACAATCACACTGTATGTAAGTTCATGTTCATGAAGGACACCTCGACCTCCTGTTGGTCTTCTAACAAATCCTAATCCCAATCGTTTAACTGCTTCCATATCAATTTCTCGATCCACTTTTTGAAAATAACCTATGGAAAGACTTGGAGGAGACCAACCGTAAAAGCGGATTGTCGGGCCAATTTGACCTTCACTATGCCATAATAAGAGAGCTTCATCTAACGCCATATTAAAAGAAGGTGAACAAAAACCGCTATCAATAAAATTCCAAATTTCTTTTTTCATGTTTAACACCTTTTTTCTATCATTTGCATTTACTCATTCTAGCAAAATTAGCAAAAAAAATAAAGGATAACACCTTCCATATAAAAATAGAAAACTATACAATTTCCTTTGCTCTTTTTTCCTATCAACTATATAATAAATATTGTCTTAGCAAGCGGAAAGGAGTACTCAATATGGGAAAATATATTGCATTACTGATTATAATTGCCCTTATTATTTATTATGCTTACACATGGTACATACGAAAGAAAAATGTAAAAGTATTGACCCAAGAAGAATTTATTAAAGGCTATCGTAAAGCTCAATTAATTGACGTAAGAGAACCGAATGAATTTGAAGGCGGACACATTTTAGGTGCAAGAAATATTCCGCTATCTCAATTTAAAATAAGGATGAAAGAAATTCGTCCTGATAAGCCTGTTTATTTATATTGTCAAGGTGGAGCGAGAAGTTCTAGAGCGGCATTAATGCTTTACCGTAAAGGATATAAAGAGTTGTACCAGTTAAAAGGCGGATTTAAAAAATGGACAGGTAAAATTAAATCTAAGAATTAAACATCTTTAAGAGATTCTTCATAAACGAGAATCTCTTTTTTTCATAGTTATTGATAAGGGGGATGGGACAATGAAATTAAATGAGCTAGAAATTCAAAAACGTCTTGCTATCCTAGAAGGATGGAAATTGACAGATCAACGTTGGATTGTGAAAAAATATCGGTTTCATGATTATTTAAAAGGTGTGGAATTTGTTCAAAAAGTTGCTCAGCTTTCCGAAAACGTCAATCATCATCCGTTTATTTCTATTGATTATAAGTTGATTACCATTAAGTTATCTTCTTGGAGAGCCCAAGGTTTAACAGAGTTGGATTTTGAACTAGCTAACAAATATGATGAATTATATAATCAACAGAAAAATGATCAAAACCGTTAAATGAAAAAATAATGCTCATAAAGCAAATTAAAATGAACCTATTAACCCATCTACATCATTCTACAGCCAAAGAAAAACCGACTTGATTGTTCAAGTCGGTTTTTCGTTTGTTTATTCTCCTTTTTGATAGCGTAAAACTGGTTTACGTGCTGCCATTGTTTCATCTAATCGTTTAACAACGGTTGTATGTGGAGCTTCTTGCACAATTTCAGGTGTTTCTTCCGCTTCTTTCGCAATTTGGATCATTGCATCTATAAAGCTATCTAAAGTTTCTTTTGACTCTGTTTCCGTTGGCTCTATCATGATACATTCCTCAACATTTAACGGGAAGTAAATAGTAGGTGGATGGAATCCGAAATCTAGTAATCGTTTTGCAATATCTAATGTACGTACACCAAGTTTTTTCTGACGTTTTCCACTTAAAACAAATTCATGCTTACAATGACGATCATATGGAAGATCATAATATGGTGCTAAACGACGCATCATATAATTGGCATTTAATACAGCATTTTCTGTCACTGCTTTTAAGCCGTCTGGACCCATCGAACGAATATACGTATAGGCACGAACGTTTATTCCAAAGTTTCCGTAGAATGGTTTGACACGACCGATAGATTGTGGACGATCATAGTCAAACACATATTTGTCACCTTTTTTCGTTAATACTGGCTTCGGAAGGAACGGAATTAAATCGGCTTTTACTCCAACTGGGCCTGAACCTGGACCTCCTCCACCGTGTGGACCTGTAAATGTTTTATGCAAATTTAAATGCACAACGTCAAATCCCATATCTCCAGGTCGAGCTTTAGATAATACCGCATTTAAATTGGCTCCATCATAATACAATTTCCCACCAGCATTATGAACAATTTCCGCCATTTCTAAAATATTTTCTTCAAAAAGTCCTAATGTATTAGGATTCGTTAACATTAAAGCTGCTGTATCAGGACCAACCACTCTTTTTAAATCTTCTAAATCCACTAATCCGTTTTCATTTGATTTAACCGTAATGGTTTCAAAACCTGCAACTGTAGCAGAAGCAGGGTTTGTTCCGTGTGCGGAATCTGGCACAATGACTTTTGTACGATTCGTATCCCCATTCGCTTCATGATAAGCACGAATCATCATCAATCCTGTCCACTCACCATGAGCTCCTGCTGCTGGTTGAAGGGTCACTTCATCCATTCCTGTAATTTCTTTTAAATGCTCTTGAAGATCATACATTAATTCCATCGCACCTTGTACAGTGCTTTCATCTTGTAATGGATGTATGTGAGCAAATCCATTGAATCTTGCAACATTTTCATTAATTTTCGGATTGTATTTCATCGTACAGGAACCAAGCGGATAAAATCCTGAATCGACTCCATGATTGCGTTTGGATAATGCAGTATAGTGACGCATAATATCCAACTCTGAAACTTCTGGAAGGTCTGCATCTTCTGTTCTTATATAATCAGAAGGAATTAATTCTTCAACCTTTACTTCCGGCACATCCATTTCTGGTAAACTATAGCCTACTCTTCCCTCTTTACTTAATTCAAAAATTAATGGTAAGTCTTTATTTTGCATTTTGATCCCCCAATTCCTTAACGAATGTGTCAATTTCTTCCTTCGTTCTTAACTCTGTTACGGCAATAAGCATATGCCCTTTTAATGATGGATCAAATTTTTCTAGGTCATATCCGCCAATGATTCCTTTTTTTAATAGATACTCATTAATTTCTTTAATCGGTTTGTTTAGACAAACGACAAACTCATTGAAAGATGGGCCTTCAAAGACTACCTCTACACCATTCTTTTTCAATTGTTCTTTTGCATAATTCGCTTTTTGAATATTGGCGATTGCCATTTCTTTTATCCCTTTTTTCCCTAAAGCTGTCATAGCGACACTTGCTGCAAGAGCATTTAATGCTTGGTTGGAACAAATATTGGATGTTGCCTTATCTCGGCGAATATGTTGCTCACGCGCTTGTAACGTTAACACAAATCCTCTACGTCCATCTTCATCAACGGTTTGTCCAACAAGTCTTCCTGGTATTTTTCTCATCAATTTATTGGTTACTGCAAAAAATCCACAATGCGGACCACCAAAAGATGTTGGGATACCAAATGGTTGAGCATCTCCTACGACAATATCTGCTCCTAGTTTTCCAGGTGGTGTTAAAACTCCTAAGGCTAACGGGTTGCTTGAAACGACAAACATTCCTTTTTTCTCATGAGCGATTTGTTCAATTTCCTTTAAAGGTTCAATTCTTCCTAAGAAGTTTGGATATTGAACAATGACTGCAGCAATTTCTTCTGTCATTAATTCTTTTAGTGCATCCAAGTCTGTTACGCCGTCTTTCATTGGAACTTCAATTACATCAATATATTGACCTTTTGCATATGTTTTCACGACATCTTTAGATTCTGGATGAACACTTTGGGAAAGTAAAACTTTTTTTCGACGTGTGTGTCCAGCACTTAACATAGCCGCTTCCGCTAGTGATGTTCCCCCATCGTACATCGATGAGTTTGCCACTTCCATTCCTGTTAATTCACAAATCATTGTTTGGAATTCAAAAATGGCTTGCAATTCCCCTTGGGATATTTCCGGTTGATATGGAGTATAGGCCGTATAAAATTCAGAGCGTGAAATGACATGATCAACGATTGTTGGAATATAATGATCATACACTCCGGCACCTAAAAAGCTTGTGTAAGTTTTTAAGTCGGCATTTTTTGCTGCTAACGTTTGCAACTCTTTTAGAAGAGCAGATTCTGATTTAGCTTTTTTGATCTTATATTCACCTTTGAATCGAACTTTTTCAGGGATATCTGAAAACAATTCTTCCACACTGTTAACACCAATGGTCTCCAGCATTTCTTTTTGGTCTTGCTCTGTCATCGGTAAATAGCGATGTTTCATTCAAATCCCTTCCTTTTCTCTTATTTTCCTCGTTTATAAAAAGGTGTTGAAACGACGATTGCTTTTAGTCGTTTACCGCGAATATCCACTTCTACTTCAGTACCAACGGATGTATAATTAGCATCCAATAACACGAGCCCTACATTTTTCTTTAATGTTGGTGATTGTGTTCCAGAAGTTACAAAACCGATTTTTTCATCACCTTTATAAACTTCATACCCATGTCTTGGGATTCCACGGTCAATCATTTCAATTCCAACTATTTTTCTTTTTGGTCCTTGTTCTTTTTGTTCTTTTAATGCAGCTTTCCCGATAAAATCTACTTCTTTATTTACTTTTACTGCAAATCCAATCCCAGCTTCAATTGGAGAGATGTCTTTTGATAATTCTTGTCCATATAATGCTAGATTCGCTTCAAAACGTAAAGTATCTCTTGCACCTAAACCACATGGTAACAATCCATCTTCTTTTCCAGCTTCTAAAATAATGTTCCATAGTTTTGGTGTATCTTCAGCTTTGCAATAAATTTCAAATCCGTCTTCCCCAGTATAACCAGTACGAGATACTAACGCATATATCCCGTTTATATTTACGTCATTTTCAAAGGAGAAAAACTTAATTTCTGATAAGTCTTTGTCTGTTATTTTTTGTAGTATGGCTTGTGCATTTGGTCCTTGAATAGCTAATTGACCATATTGGCTAGAAACGTTTTCTACCTTTACATCTCCTTCAACATGATCAAATAACCATTGAAAATCTTTTTCTATGTTTGCAGCATTAACCACTAATAAATAATCTTCATTGCTGAATTTATACACTAATAAATCATCGACCGTACCACCATCTTCATAGCACATCGCCGTATATTGGGCTTTCTTTTCCTTTAAAACAGAAATATCATTAGTCATCATTTTTTGAAGAAATTGTTCAGCATCTTTTCCTTTTACTGTAATTTCACCCATATGAGATACATCAAAAAGCCCAGCGTTTGTTCTTACAACTTCATGCTCTTCTTTAATACTTGAAAATTGAACAGGTAATTCCCATCCTCCAAAATCAATACATTTCGGTTTTCCATATTTTTCATACTCCGTAAAAACAGGTGTTCTTTTTAATGACACTGTTACGACCCCTTTCCTTTTTCACTATGTTAAAAAATCATAGTTTGACAGTTACTAAGTGTTAAACAATGCTTACAAAAATAGTAAACATGAAAATAGGACAGTCATCCCTTATAAATAGAGATTCTCTGTCCTTTTACCTGAAAGTTTAACCTTTACGGCTTTCCCCTTTGGTGGCTTTAAAGCACTCTCCAGAGATGCGTCCAACAAGAGTCTTTTTGCCTGAGAGATTCACAATAATCTTGCTTGCTCCTTCGGCGCCGTCTTTGCGACAGTCTCTCCCCTTGCCTTCATTCGCGACTATATAATTTTCAATTGGGCATAATAAAGTAAAGCCCTTACAAAGCTATCATCATCGTACCTTAAATTTTGTCATTCTTCAATATTTTTCGTTGTTTTTCCAAAAGGAGTTGTTATATATGGATCTTCTTATCGAATTTGACCAAAAATGGGGACAAGAATTTATTAAGAGATTTGAAGATGACGGACCTTGGTCAAATTGGGAATTATATAAATTAGCTATTGAAGCAGAAAAACATTTAATTATCCCTGAGTTTACAGGGCTTCAAGCACCAAAATTTTTGCCAAAGTTAGCTCCTCTTCCCCACCAACTAGAAGCTGCTAGACAAGTGGTAGAAAAAATGAATGGAAAAGCAATATTGGCTGATGAAGTTGGCCTAGGAAAAACCATTGAAGCGGGATTAATTTTAAAAGAATATATGATACGAGGTTTAGTAAAAAAAGTATTAATTTTAGTTCCTGCATCTTTAGTATCTCAATGGGCAGAAGAACTTAATACGAAGTTTCATATTCCTGCGTTAGCACCGAAAAGAGGATATGGATGGGATACGAATGATATTATCGTTTCATCGCTAGATACTGCTAAACGCTCGCCTCACCGAGAAGTAATCTTAGAACAAAATTATGACTTAGTCATAATTGATGAAGCACATAAATTAAAAAACCATAAAACGAAAAACTATGAATTTGTTCAATTATTAAAAAAGAAGTTTTGTTTACTCCTAACAGCAACTCCGATTCAGAATAATATTGAAGAAATTTTCAACTTAGTATCTTTATTAAAGCCAGGACATTTAGGTAGCATTACTGATTTCATGGATAAGTATAAAAAAGATTCCCGCTCCATTAATGAAGATCGGCATTTAAAAGAATTAGTTGATAAAGTAATGATACGAAATCGGCGCGTTGATACGGGCTTAGAATGGACGAAACGCCACGTAGAAACAATAACCATTGAATTTAATAAAGAAGAAAGAGAATTGTATGACGCTATTATGAAATTGAAAGACGAATCTTCCTTTGTTGCCAATAGTGCGTTTTCCATTTTGACGTTGCAAAGGGAAGCTTGCAGTAGTAGAGAAGCCGTTTATTTAACGTTAAAAAATTTACTCGAACGAAATGAACAACCTTCCGCTTCTTTTAAACAAGCGATTGATCACATCATGGAGAAAGTAAATGCCGTTCAAGTGAATTCAAAAGCAGAAAAAGCGTTAGAACTCATTAGAGAAATAAATGATAAAGTCATTATTTTTACTGAGTATCGAGCAACCCAATTATATTTGCAATGGTACTTAAAGCAATACGGCATTACATCGGTTCCGTTTCGAGGAGGTTTTCGCCGCGGAAAAAAAGATTGGATGAGAGAATTATTCCAAAAACATGCACAAGTCCTTATTGCTACGGAAGCAGGTGGAGAGGGAATTAACTTACAATTTTGCCATCATATAATTAATTTTGATTTGCCTTGGAATCCAATGAAACTTGAGCAACGAATTGGAAGAATCCACCGATTTGGACAAGAAAATGATGTAAAAATATACAACTTTGCTACGAAAGATACGATTGAAGAACATATTTTAACATTATTGTACGAGAAAATTGAATTGTTTAAGCGAGTCATTGGAGAATTGGATGACATATTAACGAGATTAGATTTCGGCAACGTGGAGGAATATATAGAAGATATATTTACAAGTTCCAGTTCGGAAGGAGAAATGAGAATAAAATTAGAAAACTTCCATTCAATGATCGATCTCGCACAGACGATAAAAGAGGGGGAGTCTCATGCAGCAGCAGGAAATTCATAGTTACCTGTTAAAATATTTTCAAGCGAATGATTGTGAGATTATTGAAAATAATAGTGGACAACTGACGGTTCAATTAACCATAGATTTGGATAAACGATTAATGAATCGACCCTTTTATTGGACCTATATAGAAAAAACCGGGGGAACCCCCAATCCGATGAAACTTACGCTACTTACAGATTTTAAACCGAATGAAAAAGTAAAAGGGGAACACATTCATTTTGGCTCCCCGAGATTACATCAAATTTTTCAATCAACAAAAGAACTCGGTGCCTTTATCCGTTTATATGAGGAACGACAAAGTTCAATGCCACAACAAGTTGCTTTAGTACCATGGCTATGCTTAAATGTAAAGATTAGTTACATTTGTGACCGTAAAAAAGATCAATTTCGCTCGATCGGCTTAAATTTAATCCATGGAGTTATGGTTGAAGATTTTCATGATAAAATGTTGCAATTACCGTTAACGCCAAAAATACCTGATTTTTCTTTTACGTTAACACCGATTATTATGCCGAAAAGCGGAATAAAAAGAATTGAGAATTATATAAGAAAGGAAATTGAAGAAGAAGAACATCAATGGGCGGAAGAAGCGATTCAGCGTTGGGAAAAAGACCAACAATTATTGGATTATTTTTATGAAGAATTAGATGAAAAACCTGAAACATACTATATTGAAAAAGAGGCATTACGAGAACAGTACGAACCAAAAATTAACGTTTCGATCATCAATGGCGGATTGTTTTATTTATCAAAAGCATCAATATAATCTTCGCAATTACAAAAACAACCCCTATGTTCCACATTCTGAACATAGGGGTTTCTTTCTCCACTTTATTTTCTTTTTTTCATAAACATATAAGGAAGCATACCAAACCAACGATATAAGAATGGTTCCCTCATTTCTTTCTTTTCCATTTTTATTCTTTTTCGTTCTTCTTTTGGTCGGTCAAAATGTTGAACAACCGTTTGCGTTAAATATTTTATGTAATCGTTCGTATTCATGTTGGATGCACCCCTTTTTGACCATTATGCCCATTTACGAAAAATTTAGTACATTTAATATTTTGTCTACGGTTTCTTTTTCTGTTAAATGGGTTGTTTGTATGGTATGTGTGGCTAATTGATAAAAAGGTAGCCTTTTTTCATAAAGGGCATGTAGTTCATCCTTCGAACGATTGTTTACAAGCGGCCTTGTTTTGTCATAACGGATCCGCTCATATAATGAATGAAAGTCACATTGTAAAAAGATTACGATACCTTGTTGAAGTAAATAATCCCGAATTTCATCAATCGCCATCATCCCGCCACCCGTTGAAACGACAACATTTTGAGAAGGAAGTGATTCCACTACTTCCTTCTCAAGTTTTCTAAAAAATTGTTCTCCGTACTTCTGAAAGATTTCAGGGATTGAAAGACGAATTTTCTTTTCAATAACTTGATCCGTATCAAAAAAAGAAATATTTAAATAGTCGCTTAATAGTTTTCCAATCGTTGTTTTTCCTGCTCCCATAAAACCTACTAAATAAATGGGTTTCATTATTATTCCTTCCATTCTATAAATTCTTTTTTCCCTGTATCAAATGAAAATGAAATTGTCTGTTTACTATTTCGTTCAGTCTTACAAATTAATTTTCCTTTTTTAATATTATCATTTAACGTTAACTCGTATTCACATGAGCCTTCATCATAAAACCATTGGATACTATTCGGAACGGGATTATTATCAAAAATACGTTTCATATCTCTAATACTATTCATAATGAATGTATCCATCAAATAATTTTCTTCAGACAAATGGTAGAAACTTTTCTCAGACGTAAACATTTGTATGGAAAATATTATAATTGTAAAACAAACGATATACATACAAATTGTAAACGGTAAAATAAACCCATACTCATTTCGGAATAATGGTTTAAGAAGACGATGGAATAACATATATTTTAGCTGAAAATTTTTGGTTATTAACTGTTCGAACTGATATTTCAATATGATTCGCTTGTTTTTTAAATTCAACACTTTGGACAAAATGAAGTAAGATTTCATGCCCTTTTCCATCTACCCTTCTTCTAATCAGTTGACCATATTGTTCATAATCCACTCGTTCATTAGAAAAATTGATAAACGTAAGTCGTTGATTTACCGCTGTAATTTGACGAGCTCCTCTTAATTCCAGCTTGCTTTGATGAAGAAATATTTCCCATTCTTTTTCTTCAACTTCATTAGAAAATTGAGTATTGACATAAATGAACGGAATAAACATCGCGATCAATGTAACAACATAGAGCCAGACGGAAAAAGAAAATAGCATTTCAGCTAGCGTATATCCACTTTCACTCTTTAATAGTTTGACAAACCTTTTTATCATGGTTATCTCCAACTTTATTCACACAAATCTTAACCATTTGATTAATTTTTTCCGAATGAAGAAAATAGTCATCTTTATGGATTTTAGGAACTTCACTTGTTAATAAATAATGTTGTATCGTTTCTGTTAATAATTTTCTTTTTTCTAATTGTTCCTTTTGTGAAATCCTCTGCTCTTCTAGATTCATTATGATTGGAATAAAAGTTGTTATAGCCGAACATATGATAAAAAAGGATAATAATACTTCTACCGCAATATTTCCATTACTGTTTTCTAACTTCAAAACGCCCCCTCCCTAAATGAAATATGATTCGATATTTTTGCCCGTGTATTTTTAAATAAAGCGAACCCGATGGGTAAGTACTCCCAGAAATATTAAACTTAAATTCAATAATTCCATCGTAAAGGAACTCAACATAGTCGGGATATTTCCGTTCAACTATATATCCGACGAGGGGATCCCGAAAAAAATATTTTTCCACATCAGGATAAAATCGTGCATAAACCTCTCTTTCTTTTGTCAATGAATAGAGTTGAGCAAAATATAAATCAGACTTTAATTGTTGGAGAAAATGTTCCGTTTCAAAATGTTTTACAAGTTTAGAATAGTATAGAGGGGTTATTGTAACGATGAGCAAAAAAATAGAAAAAACAATACACGTTTCAATAAATGTGAACCCTTGTTGACAATGTTTCATAAGACTTTACCATTATTATCTATGGTAATTTTCTCTCCATTTGGACAAGAGCTGTTTTCCTCTTTTAAATAACCGTTACTTATTAATTCATCTACACTTTCTGGTAAACGCTGATGTTCAATCGAAAAAGCTTGAACTTGTGCCTCTACCATTTTTTTCAATGCCTCGCAACCTTTATTATTAATGGTGGAATTATGTTTTGAAATATTAGGTATGGTAATGATTAATAGAATCGTAATGACCAATAGTACGATCATCATTTCAATCAGTGTAAATCCCTTCTCTTCATTCATAAATCTTTTCATTTTTCTTCCCTCCAGTCATAATTGATGAATCATTTGAAAAGTTGGTTGCATGACTACAAAATAAATAAGGAAAATAAACAGCCCTATGAGAACAAATAACATTGGCTGTAATCGTTTCAACCATCGTTCCATTTTTTCAGAGAATTCTTCAAAACAATATTGACTATATTGATATAGTTCAATATGAAGTCTCCCATTCATCTGCCCATGTGCAAGAATAAACGATAAATCTTTTCTCCATATTGGAATAGAAAGACATGATGTGGCTAAAGACTCCCCTCGTAATAAAGACTCCCGAACCTTGTTAATCGTCTCTTTTAAATAAAGCTTTTTTGGATCGCTAGATAAAAAATTTAAGCTATCAGATATGGAAGCACCACTTTTTATCAATTCACTTAAATGATAGGAAAAATAGTAACTGTTCCAGAGTTTTTGAATTTTCCCTATAAATGGAAGTGAGCATCTGAAAATCTGACGTTGCAAAGGTGTTTTTCGTTTATAGAATATGATGAATAAAATGGTAAGAATGGTATTAAAAGCTACGATTATTAAAACCATATCGAGTAGATGCTCATGCAACCAAATAAAGAGTTTGAAAATTGAAGATGAGGTCATATGAAAGGAATGATAAAGTTGGATAAATTGAGGAATCATATATTGCTGAAAATAAAAAATCATTACGATTATAAATATAAATAAAAGAATAGGATAAGAAAGTAGTTGATACATTTTTGACTGTTCTTGGACTCTGTTTAATAAAATTTTGCTAATGCTTTGAAAGGAAGAAATGATTCTTCCGTTTTTTTCTGCAAAGAATGTAAAACTTATGCATGTAGAATGAAAATCTAATTGTTGAAAAATCGTATAAAGTGGACTCCCTCGATTTAATAAACTCAAACAAAAATCAATATCTTTTTGATGACGTTCCTTTGCATGAATTTTTAAAAATTCGAGTGCTTCACTAATCGTATATCCTTCATTTAATAATTCACTTATTCGCTTAAAAAATAAAGCTTGATCTTTAATCGTCCAACGTTTTTTCATCGTCAACCACCCAGCGCTCGTATTCCTTATGTTTTATATATCCTAAAGCAATCCCCTTTCTAATAAAATCTTTTAAAGATTTAAAAGATGGATAAAAAGTTTGGTTTTCCTTTATACATGATAATATAGCTTTTAGATCTTTTCCCTTTAAAATTTCGTAAACAGCTGTTCTATTTCCTGAATACCATAAGCACCTTTCTTCACAATCACTTAAACATACGGCACAGGACAGCTCCACAAGTCTTTGGGCAGTGACAGCAATTAATGTTTGGGAAATATCATTTAAACTTACGCCAAATTCTAATAAACGATAAATCGCTCCAATGGAATCCCGCGTATGCATCGTCGTCAATACTAAATGTCCAGTGAGTGCGGCTCGAACTGCTATTTTTGCAGTTTCACTATCACGAATCTCTCCAACCATAATAATATCTGGGTCATGTCTTAAAATCGCCTTCAATCCTATAGAATAGCTTATCCCTGCTTTTTCATTTACTTGAACTTGTAATATATCTTCATTTCTCTTTTCAATTGGGTCTTCTAATGTAACTACATTACGCTGAAAAAAAGTAGATGAATGTTTCAATAATGTGTATAATGTAGAAGTTTTTCCACTTCCTGTTGGACCTGTGAATATGATAAGTCCATGAGCATGTTTTAATAGCGCAAGCAATTTTTTCGCCGTGTTAGGGAATAATGCAAGCTTATCAATAGGAATCAAGTCATCTTGTGGTAAAATTCGTATAACGAGGCTCTCTGAAAAATTTGAGGGTAATGTTGAGAGGCGAAGTCCAATGGATTTTCCATTCACTTCCATAAAATAGGAACCGTTTTGTGGTCTCCGTTTTTCACCAATATCCATCGATGCTTTAAACTTATAATGTGCAATTAATCGTTCTCCTTCTTCAATAGACAGCTTAAATTTTTGTTTTAATTGATAAGAAATTCGAAATGAAATAATGGTTGCTTTTTGTTTCAAAACAATATGGATATCGGTTGCCTTTTCTTTAACAGCTTTTTCGACTAGTTTTCTAGCCAAACTTTCCACAGTTATTGACAATCATTCACCACTCTCCTTTCTTGATTTTCATATTTCGACGTATTTCGAAAAAATCCTTCTTATTGATCATAATTTTTTTGTTCGTTTTTATAAAAACTACGTATAAAAAATTACAAACGTGTCATCTTATAAAATGTAATCCAATCATTGGGCTATAGCCAAGCGGTAAGGCAACGGACTTTGACTCCGTGATGCGCTGGTTCGAATCCAGCTAGCCCAGTTCAATAATTAATTATGAACTTTTTTTTACATTCTTTTTTTTTGTTCCAAAATCCTTCATCCTGTACTATAATGGTTAATGATTCCTGATTCCTTTTTTATTGAAAAGGAATAACATTGAAATGGATAGATACAATAAAACATACAGAATAACCTGTATGAAGCGGTATTTACATACTATTGTAAATTCCTTTATAATGTTTAAAGAAGCTAACTGTATTGGAACAAAGGAGGGATACATACATGGATCGGATGTACAGAGTATTAGGTTTTTGGACCGGTATATTTACTGTCATGTTTTATTTAGGTGGCATGTATACAACAGCACTTATATTTTTAGGTCAAACCGGATTTTTTGTATTATTAAGCTATTTACGTTTATCAGAAAGAATGTATCTTTACATATTTGGAGCGTATTTAACCATTTTCTTTGCAGGTTTCACATATTGGACAACATTCATGATGCCATTAGGCGGAACAGGCCATTAATATTTAAGCTCTTAAAGATGTTTATCTTTAAGAGCATTTTTGTTTAGGAATTAAAAAATATTTTATTGATATCTCGCTTCAGGATTGCCGGCCGTTCATTTTACTTTCTTGTGTGCTTATGTCTTTTAGGATGCCTAGCTCCAGCTCGGAGTGACTTGCAAACGACCCACTCCTTCCTCTATGTTAAGTTAACATTGGCTCGAAGCTCGCCGTGTTTCCTTGATTCCTCTCGTACCTCTTCCATTCTTGCATGCTTACACTTTTCTATTCTATTAATTGATGTTTTACTGCGTACAATGCTGCTTGTGTTCGATCTTGCAAGCCTAACTTTGATAACAAATTTGACACATGTGTTTTTACTGTTTTTTCTGTAATAAACAACGTTGCAGCTATTTCTTTATTACTCTTTCCTTTGGCAATTTCTTTTAATACTTCCATTTCTCTTTTTGTTAAATCAAATATGGAATTTGTTTTCTGTTTATTATTGGACAAATTTTCCACTAAATAGGAAGTTGCTTTCGGATGAAGTTCATGTTCACCTTTAACAATATTACGGATACTTCTTACTAATTGATCTGGCTCAATATCTTTTAATTGGTATCCTGTTGCTCCTGCTTCTAAAGCGGGAATGACATGATCCTGATCTGAAAAACTTGTCAACATTAAGATCTTCATTTCTGGAAATAAACGTTTTATCCGTTTTGTTGCTTCTATTCCATTCATTTGAGGCATAACTAAATCCATTAAAATAATATCCGGGTTTAGCTTCGAAGCCAATTCGATCGCTTCTATACCGTTTGAGGCTTCTCCGACAATTTCGATATCGTCTTGCGTTTGCAGGAAAAATACGAGCCCCCTGCGAACTACATGATGATCATCGACAATCAGTAAGCGAATCATATCTTTCCCCCTTTCATTGTTCAAATGGTTAATTATATCGGCAGTTTTACTGTCACTTTCGTCCCTTTTCCAATGGTTGAATTTAATGTGAAAGAACCATTTAATGATTCTGCACGCATTTTCATATTTTTCAATCCTAAAGATGGAATATTAGCATTTGGTTGATAAATAAATCCGCATCCATCATCTTCAATTGCTAATTCAACTTCATTGTCTTTCACGCTCAATCGAACGTTTACACAAGTTGAATTCGCATGTTTTTTACAATTAGCTAATGCTTCTTGGCCAATTCTCCATAACGCTTCTTCTATTTTTACTGGAAGTGAAGTGATTCCAGTTAATGCAACATTGACTTTTAACCCTAGCATTTCAGCATATCCACGTAACGCACTAATGATTCCGTTTTCTAAACCTTGTGGTCGCAATTGCCAGATTAAAGCTCTCATCTCTCCTAATGCTTCTTGGGCTAAGTCTTGTATATAATGAAACGTATCTTTTAGTCTCTCATCATTTGTCATTTCAACCCCTGCGCGGGCAGTTAAACTTAAAGAGAAGAGTAATTGATTGACAGAATCGTGAAGATCTCTTGCTAAACGGTTCCTTTCGGCAATTAGCGCGGTTTCTTTCTCTAATTTTGTTAATTTGATTCTTTTTAATGCTGTACCTATTTGATAGGCAATCGATTCGAGCAATCCTAACTCATTATCATTAAAATACGTTTTATTGGGAGATCCGACATTTAACAATCCAAATCTTTCATTACCTGCACGCAGGGGAACAGTGGCATGGTGAGTCAGTCCAGAATGATCCCCTAATTGATTGGTAATGACATTTTCAATCCTTTGACACTCAATAATATTTGTAGCTTTTGTTAGTTTTCCAGAATAAAATCGGTTCACACACCAACATTTTCCTTTTTTCATTCTCAAACATTCATTTTCTCTTAATGCGGGTGGAAGCTGTTCGCTGGCAACAAGTTCATGATTGCCATTTTGATCTATTAGAAAAATCCAACCTACTTTTAGCCCGGTTACTTCAAGAAGTTTTTTTAACACTTCAGAAAGTACACTTTGTGTATCCGTTCCTTCATTAAGTAATTCTGCAATTTCTTTCAAGATTACAATTTCTTTTTGTCCGGACTGCTTACTCAAACGTCTCACTCCCATATTCTATTTATCTTCCATTATAAATGGATATAAATAAAGAAAAAACATCATGATTTTTTTATTTGGAAAAATTCTATAATTTCCCCATGTTTTCCTTGATAAAAGACAGTAGTCCATCCGTTTTTCAATTCATATGGTCCTTCCAAAAGAAACATTTCAAATTTTTCTAGTTTAGATGCTATCGAATGTATATCATCTACTTGAAAACATAGATGTCTATCGTTAACTTTTTCTTCAGCACTTGCATCTTCTATTAATTCAATCGTTAAAGTATCGATTTGTATAAAAGCAATTTTTTCCTCCCATTCTTCTAGATATAAGAGGATCTTCGCTTGAAAAACATTTTGATAAAATTGAATGGCAGATGGTAAGTGGGGAACGGTTATTGAAAAATGATGAAATTTCATCTAAATGACCTCCATCCTTGACAACCATTAAATGATTAAATTCATATCCCCGAACTCATGCCAATAATATTCATGTTTTATCGCTTCTTCATATGCTTTCATTAAAAATGATTCTGGCACAAAAGAAGATAATAAATGTAAATGACTAGCTTCAGGTTCATGGAAACCAGTAATGATTCCATCCGCACTGATAATTTTAAAATCTCGATCTATATATAAATTTGTCCATCCTGAATATTTCCCAGTATGAATGGCTGTTTCCACTGCACGAATGACCGTTGTCCCGACGGCAATCACTTTGTTTCCTTTATTCTTCGTTTCTTGAATTTGCTTGATGACATTTGGAGGAACCACAAATTCTTCAAATTGTAGAGAAGGTGAATGATCCCATTTATCATCCAAATAGTAGCTTAATCCAGTATGAAGAATAATTGAAGCTACTTGAACACCTTTTCTTTTTAGCTTTTCTAACAATTCCCATGTAAAGGCTCTACCAGCTGAAGGCATTTCCATTGATCCTGGAATACTCCCGAATACCGTCTGATAGTCTTCTAACGGGTATGGTTGATGAATATATTCATAACGAATGGGTTCCCCTAACTTATATATCTCATGGAGGAGTTGTACTCCCCCTAATGTAAATTCCATTCGTTTAAATGGCGAGTGCTCACTGACTTTTGTCACTTTTCCAATAACGTTGTTGGAAAAATGAAAGATATCTCCGAATTGAATTCCTTCTTGAGGAATAATTACATCCCATTCTCTTTCATTTAACTGCCTGGCAAGCCGAATTTCACAATTCATTTTTAAAAATTTCTGTCCTCTATACCAATCCGCTTTTAATAATGCTGGTATCGTTCTACTATTATTAACAATAAGCAAATCACCTTTGTTCAAATATTGATCAAGATTATAAAAACAATCATGATCAATGGCTCCTGTTTGCTTATTTAAAACCATTAATTTCACTCCATCTCTCCTTAACCCTCGTTTTTCAGGGGGACAGGTGGCATTTAACTCTTTTGGAAGTTGAAACGTATAGGTTGTTCTCACTGATTTTCCCCTCTTTTCAAAAATTTTTGTGCTTCAATTCTTTGACCATGAATATGAGCTCCTTCTTTTGATACTAAATAAAGAAAGACATCAACAATTTCTTCTGGTTTTGCTAATGGATAATCACAGTCGATAACAGCAAGTTGATGCATTTCCGTATCCATTTCACCAGGGTCTACCATATTCATACGAATATTTGTATTCGCTAGTTCTTCAGCCCAAATTTCTGTCAATCCTTCTAAAGCAAATTTTGAAACTCCATAAGCTCCCCATCCCTCATATCCAATATGTCCTGCTTCAGAAGTTATATTTATAATAGTTCCTTCATTCCGTAATAACATTCCAGGTAATACCCTTTTTGTCACTAAAAACGGACCAAATGCATTAACCCGTAGGACATTTAAAAATTCGTCTGCCGGATAATCCGCTAAAATCGGCATAGGACTTGGCCCAAGAACAGATGCATTATTAATAAGAACATCAATTTTTCCAAACTCTTTTTCAGTTATGGAAACAAAACGTTCAATATCAAACGGATTTGAAGCATCTGCTTGTACGGCCAAAACTTGAACACCCATATTTCGTAACTCTTTTTCTACTTTCCTTAATTTTTCTTGGCCTCTTGCACATATAGCAAGCTTTGCTCCTTTTTCTCCAAAAGCCATTGCCAGTGCCCTTCCTAATCCTTTCGAAGCACCGGTAATCATAACCACTTGATCCTTCAACATGCTCATCTCCTCTTTATTAAATGTTTCAACTTTATCTTAAGAGGAAATGAAAAGGATTCCTTCAGTAAAAAGCTAGAAATAAGAATACAACTTTAGTCGTGGAAAAAACCAAGTAAATTTTTTAATCTCCATGCAACTTTTTTACGATTTATTCGTATTATAGTTGGAGTCATCCTAAAAATTATGTATGATGGAAATATCTTCTATAAAAAACGAAAAAGAAAGAAGGGGAAATATGTCTAATATTGCGTTGGAAGTCCAATCTTTAACAAAACAAATTGGTAAAAAGAAGATCGTGGACAACGTTAGCTTTCAAATCATGAAAGGAGAAATTTTTGGACTGTTAGGACCAAACGGAGCAGGAAAAACGACAATCATCAAAATGATCGTCAGTCTTATCAATCGGACGAATGGTAAAGTCATTGTCAACGGTCACGACTTAGATGAATCATTTTCGAAAACATTAAATGAAATTGGTGCGATTGTCGAAAACCCTGAATTCTACAAATACTTATCAGGTTATAAAAACTTAAAACATTATGCAAGAATGGCCATTAAAGACATTTCAGACGAAAAAATCATGGAAATTACTAAACTCGTTGGGTTAGAAGATGCCATACATAATAAAGTCAAAACCTATTCTTTAGGGATGCGTCAAAGACTGGGAGTGGCCCAAGCATTACTGCATGATCCATCTGTATTAATTTTGGATGAACCGACAAACGGATTAGATCCTCAAGGAATACGTGAATTTAGGGAACATTTAAAAGTTCTTGCGAAAAAAGGCATTTCAGTCCTTGTGTCCTCTCATTTACTTTCTGAGATGCAACTGATGTGTGATCGTTATGCAATTATTGAAAAAGGGAAACTAATCCATATCGCATCTATTGAAGAATCCGATGAGAATGAGTCAAATGCTGTAAAAGAGGTAACATTTGTCGTTAATGATAGTCAAAAAGCTGTTGAGTTGATAGAACATGCTGCATTAAACGGAAACTTTGTCGTGAAAAATGGACAAGAGTTCCATGCAATGATTGAATACAATTCGATTCCAAAAATAAATAAAGTGCTTGTTCAAGGAGATATTGATGTTTTTAGTATCCAAGTGAGCAAGAAAACATTAGAAGATCGATTCTTAGAAATTACAAATGCCGAAAAGAGTGGTGAAGAAAAATGATCCGTTTAATACAAAATGAATGGATGAAAATATTCGGGAAACATAGTTCGTGGGTTTATGCTGTAATCATTATTGCTATATTATTCATTGGTGGTATTTTGTATCAAAAATTTGAGCCAGAACCAAGTGAAAATTGGAAAGAAGAAGTCGAACAAGAAATCGAAGGAATCCAATTTGAATTATCCAATGGAGATATTGATGATAGCTATCGTGAGCATTTGGAAAGCCAATTAAAAGTAAAACAAGAAATATTAAAAAATAATATTAATCCGAATAAACTCACCAATTGGGATTATATGAAAGATATTGTCATTGGCATTACGTCTTTAGTTACTCTTTTTAGTGTTATTATTGCTAGTGGAAATATAGCTGCGGAATATTCAGACGGTACAATTAAACAATTACTTATTCGCCCACATAAGCGTTGGAAAATTTTATTATCAAAATATATTACCATTAATCTATATTCTCTATTCCTTCTCTTTGTTTTAATCGTTTCTGGATATATCATTGGATCAATTCTTTTTGAAAATGGTAGCTTTTCAGAAAAAACGGTTATTGAAACGTACATTCAAGGTGGTCAAGATCCAATTATAACTACCGTTGGTGCCCAATTCGTTAAAGGAATTCTATTATACCTACCAAGTTTACTTATCATTAATACGATTTCCTTTATGTTATCAACATTATTTAAAAATCAATCGTTAGCGGTTGGTGTAGGAATCTTTGTATTGTTCTTAAATTCCGTGCTAGGTGCTATATTGTTCTCATTATTAGATCGCTATGAATGGTTTAAATATATTATTTTCCCTCATTTAGATTTACAAATCTATTTATATGGTAATAATTTTTATGATCTATTAACATTACCATTTTCATTAACAATATTAGCTGTTTATTACATCATTTTCATGGTTTTAACATTTACGTACTTCCAAAAAAGAGATATTACATTTTAACAAAATAAAAAAATCATCATTTCCATTATGGAGAATGATGATTTTTTTATACGCATCAACATGTTTTACTTTTTTGAATAAGTACGTGAAAGGAATTACTTATACTACCCGGTGTAATAAGGGAGCGGATTGCTCGGTTTCGTTTGCTAGTGAATGAAAAAGGGTCCGTTTCATGATGATTTATTAACTCATTTAAAATACCTATTTTAAGCAAGAATTCATCTTGTCGAGCAAATTCGACCGTTGTAAAGCCATATTCCTTCCCGATTTGTATAAAAGCATCAAAATGGATATGATGTGTAATATCCATTTGGCCAGGATATTTTAATACATCTCTAATCATTTCATGACGATAGTATCCTCTTAAACTTCCATCTTTTCTGATCGGATGTGTCAGTTCATGAAAACGATATCCGTAATCGATGGTCATTAAAATAGTGTTTTTACACTTTTTTAATAACTTTTCATAAAACTCAATTGCTTTTAAAGGTATTTCTAATCTTTGACCATTTTGCAAGGAAATTTGATAATTATTTAAATAGTTCTCAACACGTTCATTCATTAATGGTAGTAACATTTCTTGTAATTGACCATTTTTTTCTGTCACAACAACTTCAAATATTTCTCCCTCTTGTTTCTGAATAACATGAACAGGGAATGCATCAAAAAATTCATTTGAAAAAATAAATCCATTGAAACATTCTAGTTCATCTATAGTAGTTAAATATTGAACAGGATAATCTTTTAAACGTCCTTTTTGAATATTACGATGAAAATCACTTTTTTCAATCGAATAATAATTTACCTTCTGATTAGAAAGATTAGATAAAAAGGAAAAAGCAAAATGACCTGTCCCACTTCCAAGTTCATAAAAATTAGGCTCAATGGAAAAATCATTGATCGACTTTAAAAAATATTTTGCAATCATTTCTGCAAAGACAGAAGAAAATAAAGGAGTTGTATAAAAATCCCCTCTTTTCCCTACCTTTTCATGATTTTTCATATAGTACCCTTCAGACGGTTCATAAAGTGCCAACGCAATAAATTCATCATATGTAATATAGTTATTTTCTGATAATTTAATCCTTTCTAAAATCTTCTCCATCACTTTCTCCATCACCTTTAAAAAGTGAATCCGTTTAAAAACGGGTTTGTATCCATTTCATTTTGTATAGTTGTTGTCGGACCATGACCTGGAAGTACCTCTGTTTGTTCAGGTAATTGAAGTAATTTATGATGAATACTGTGCATTAATTGTTGAAGGTTTCCACCCGGTAAATCCGTTCTTCCTATGCTATTTTGAAATAAAGCGTCACCAGAAACAACTGCATTTAATTCATGAAAATAATAAGATACACTTCCTGGCGAATGACCAGGAGTAAATAAAATTTGAAAACTAAATGGACCAATTTTCATGCTTTCCTCTTGAGTAATCCATACATCAGCATCTTCACATTGAATAGAATTTCCCATAAAAAATTGTGAACCATTTAATGAAGGGTTTTTCAGCCAATCTTTTTCATGTTCATGGAGGTATAAAGGAATTTGATACTGATTTCTCATATATTCGACAGCACCGATATGATCAAAATGTGCATGTGTTAATAAGATGGCAAGCGGTTTCAACTCATTCTCTTTCAACCACTTTTCTAACACATTTTCATCACCACCAGGGTCAAAAATTAAACACTCTTTATGATTATGTACAATAAAGCAGTTCGTCTGTAATGGACCCAATGAAATTTTTTCCCATTTCATGTTTGCCACTCACTCCTTAAAAAAATAAAAATGGACAAAGAACTGTCATGATTGGACCTCGACAAATAAAATAAAAAACATTACAATAAGTAATAGTGAGTACTTTTATACATAATAATACATATAAATCCTTACTCCGAAAAGGATGAATATTTTAGGGGGTAAAGTTAATGGGTACAGTTATCATATTTGCACTAGTAACATTACTAGCTCTATATGGTGTATTTTCATCTTTAAAAAATCGTAATATTCTTGGTTTAGTATTCGCTTTAGCTACTGTAGCTGTTTTCGGATTCTTTACCATTATGACGATTATTGACAGTGGTTATCCAACCGCACACTAAAGGGATCGTATAGAAAACGATCCCTTTTTATTTATTCATGAACCGTTACTAGAGGATCAATATCCCCTGTATTTAATTTTAATATTTGTTCAAATCGATACCCAAATAAACACATATCTCCTTCATTGTTGCAGGATATTGGAGCATTTGGGATATCTTCTTTAACAATTTTTTCTTCTCCATTTTTTAAATCTACAGCCACCAATTGAAAAGAACCTGTATAAGTGTCTACTTCACCGCCTTCTTTTGGTCGAATATAGTAAAAAGTATCCTTTGCTTCCACTAAATCATAATGAAATACTGCAATTGATGAATATGCATTCAAATGAGGGATTGTATATTTGTACACTTGTTCAAACTCTTGATTATAAAATATTACATCTGTTTTAGTTACATCTTGTTTATTAATTGAAAGTCCCATGATCCAACCATTCCATGAATCAATATAATAATATTGTCTGTCAGAATGAATGGTAGTTGATGAACCGTCTGGAAAAAATTGAATGAATGACGCTTCAGTTTCGAGATTATCCCTTTCCCAGTTGATAGCTATCCAGTCCCTTTCGCTTTTCCACTTAATGAATGGTTGGGACAAGGATAATTCTTTTAATTCTTTTCGTGTAATATCCAATAAATAAACTTGATACGAAAAATCCTCATAGAAGCAAGTAATCATAAGTTCATTATGATTGTATGGGCTCCATTCGTACATTAATTCATAAGAAGGAATTGTTTCCTCAATCAAAATTTCCTCCGTTTTTAAGTCCATAATCAAGAGATCCGCTTTATCAAATGTAGGTGATGTATGAATAAGAACATATTCACCATTCGGACTAATTTTAGCATTTACGATTGGATCATTTCCTTCAAATAAAAGCTTCGTCTCGCCATCTTGGATATGGTAACTTATTAAATCACTTGAAGTGTCGTCATTGTTTTGTATATAAATCACTTTTCGATCATTCGTAAACCCAATAACCGATTGAAATTGTTTTTCCGTTAAAGCGATAGGTTTAATGAAGTCATCGATAATCTCATTTGGAAGTGACTTCTTTAAAGGTTGTTTATCTTTCATTTTTTCGTGCATCGAACTAATGGAATTACTTTGACATCCACTTACGAATAGGAGAAGAGTCATAATAAAAATAAAAACGGATGATATACGAATATGTATTTTTTTCACAAACACTTTCTCTCCCCCTCCTAACATAAATGGATTTAATATAATAGACGATTTAAATTGTTAAATGTTTCAAAATTTTTAAAGGAATGTAACAAAGAGAAGAAAATGCTCGGGGACAAACCGAGCATGAGATGGTGGAAAGAAGATTCTCGAAGGAGTTTTACTAATATAAGTATAAACCTTGGTTAAGCTATGTGGCAATAAAAGAACACTTAGTTTGTAATAAAAATGTCATATTTTTGTTAATGAAACATGTTTTTCATAAATAAACATACAGCTTCTTCATAAATGGATGGAACGAAAGATAGAGGTAACGGATTAATTCCCTTCCCTAATTCAACGGTAAATCCCGGTTTTTGGAAGTTTTGAATAAACCAGTCTTTATAGCCTGCATGGCTATCGATATATTGAATCGCTTTATACCCACTCACCTTTTCAAACTCTCTAGCTATTTCATACGATTCTTTTGGTTCGAAATTATCATATCCCCAATAAATTTCTTTTCCTTGTGTATGAAAGCACATCAACCGGTCGAATTTTTTTTCTTTTGCAAGTGCTGCCATAGTTATAGCTTCTGGTTCGGTTAATGGCTGTTCTCCTGGGTAATCCCTTGGAGCTGGGTGTTTTGGGATTTTTCTCTCTTTTTCAATTTCCCAATTTGCAGGAAATTGATTATTTAAATCCACTCCGCGAATATTTGCCTTCCAATGTGTAAAATCTTTGTTTCCTTCATTAATTGGTAAGACGATTTCTTCCGATTGAAAATCTGCTCCATGAATGACCAAATCAACCCCGTCTGGATTCACCATTGGAACAACCGAGAGAAAATTCTTCATATAAAGATTTAATGGATTCGTTCCATAAAAGGGTTGCTGAAGCGTTAATGAAATTAAATATTCATTGAGACATTTCATTAATATTAATGATGTAATCCATTCATTTGCATGAAAAGCCGCATTATAATGAACGATATTTGTTCCTCTGCCTACCGTTATCTCATAAATTGGCTTTTTTAATACGCTGTATCCAATCGTTCTACATTTTAAAAACGGGTACAATTCTAGCAATTGGACTAAATCTATTTGCAGTTGACGAAAATCATAAGGTCGATCGGTTCGAATCTTCGTCTTCATAACTTTCCTAGGTAATCGGATGATTTGGCCCGTCTCACATTGTTTTTCTTTTAATAATGGGTTACATCTTAAAATGGCTTCTACTGAACATTTTTTTAATAAAGAAATTGATTCAACGGAATCGTTTGGTTGAGCTTGGTAATCCTCTATATCATACCCACAAATAGCAACTTCAGTCCCTTCTAGTATTGGCTCTTGCCTAATGTGTGGGTTCGAATCTATCAAAAGTTGGACAGGTAATTGAAACCATTCGCTATATTTGCGAAACGTATCACCTTTTCTTGCTTTAATTTTCATTACTTCCCCCACCTCCTATATAAGATGTATGATGAGAAAACATTTTAATTGTTTGTACATAAAAATAACCTTGCTAAATTCGCAAGGTTATTGAACAAGTTTTCCTTCTTCACTAAAAGTCAAATTTTTCTCATAAAAACGTAATAAATCTCCGTAAATAATTTTGTCTGAGTATTCTAGTTCTTTTTGAGCTCGTTCCATATAAGGTTCACATAAAGTCATATCGGTTGGTTCCTCAGTTTTCTTATCATAGCAAACATTTTTCGTATATACATAGTCTTTGGTAATAAAACTTCCATCTCTTAATACAACAAATTCATCCTTTGTATTAGAAAATAAATCATTACCGAAAGTTAAATCTTCATTTGTATCGATTCCAAGTAAATGAAGGATCGTGGGTCGAAGGTCTATTTGTCCTCCTACAGACGAAATAATTTTCCCTTTATGACCAGGAATATGAATGATTAATGGTACACGTTGCAGTTGAGTACTTACAAACGGTGTTACTTCCTTTCCTAAATATTGACTCATCGCCTGATTGTGGTTCTCAGATATACCGTAATGGTCTCCATAGATGATAATGATGGAATTTTCGTATAATCCTTCTTCCTTTAGTCGTTGAATAAAGATTTTTATCGCTTCATCTGTATATCTTACCGTAGGAAAATATTTGTTTAGCGTATTGCTTTCTGAATTAAATGGTTCAATCATTTGATCTTCTTCGTTTAATTCAAATGGATGATGGTTGGTTAAGGTTATAAATTTAGCATAAAACGGTTGCTTCATATTTTTTAAATGTTCAATTGATTGTTCGAAAAATTCAATATCTTTTAAACCCCAACCGACTGAATTTTCTTCATTTACTTCATAATCCGATAACGAATAAAAGCGCTGATACCCTAATGATTTATACATAATATCTCGATTCCAAAAAGATTTATTATTCGCATGTAATACTGCCGTGTAATATCCTCGTTTATTTAAAATAGATGGAATTGCATTATATTGATTATTTGCATGAGTAAAGAAAACTGCTCCTCTACTTAAAGGATATAAAGAATTCTCCAGTAAAAATTCTGAATCAGATGTTTTGCCTTGCGCAGTTTGATGATAAAAATTATCGAAATAATAACTTTCTTTAATAAAATCATTAAGAAAAGGAGTAATTTCTTGCCCGTTAACTGTATTGTTAATCACAAAGCTTTGCGTGGATTCCATCGAAATGACGATAACATTTTTCCCTTTTGCAATTCCAAACATTTCTTCCGTAGGTTGCTTCTTATTAGCTTTCACATAATTTTCAATTTCCGCCAAATCGCTGCCATCGGCTAAAACTCTTTGTGCGGAAGTTTTAGATTGTAAATAAATGTCGTACAAATGATAGTTAAAAGGACCAATATATTTTACAAGCATTTCTCTATCAAACGTTCTTGTCAATAATTGTGGTCGCTCCAACTCAGCTAATCCTAAATTAAAAAAGGAAAGAGCCGCTACACATAGGAAATACACTTTCCGGTTGAATTTTTCATAACCGTTCAAGGACAAAAATGAAGGCTTTAGATAAATGAATGCTAGTAAAATGAAAAAATCCAAAAAGTATAATACGTCATAGGCTTTTATTTCTTCTGTAACGCTACTACCTAAATCACCAAAATTACTTGTTTGGAATAGTAACGGTAAAGTAATAAAGTCATTAAAAAAACGATAGAACACTACGTTTGCATATAATACGAACGACATTAGAAAACTCGTTATTAAAAGATAGCTTGTTCTCTTTTTCTCTTTCATAAATAAACAAAGGCCAAAAACAGTAAATATAAAGCTTAGAGGATTAATAAATAATATGAACTCCTGCAATTGATTCTCAATTTTTAAATCAAAGCTAGTTTTATAGGTAATATATGTTTTCATCCAAAGCAAAACAGTGGCAAGCAAGAGAAAGGATATTTTATCATTCCTTAAATTTTGCATAAAAATTACCTCCAGAAAAAGAGAAACAATGGGACATTATGCTTAAAATTTTTCATTGCTCCAACGACATTCAACATTCTATTCTTATTATCCTTAAATTAGACGAAATAAATGAATGAATGTTTCAAAATTTATCCATTTGCAATAAAAAATAAAACTATCGTCATAAATAAATCAGGAGTTTTTTCTAAAAACTTAGATAAAAACTCCTGTTTTCATTTATTGATTTTTTTTCACGAGCCAACATGCACCTAAAATTCCTGCATCATTTCCCAGCTCGGCTAATACAATCTTTGTATCATTTTTCGTAGGTGGAAAAGCATATTGGGAATAAAATTTTTCCACTGTTTCTAATAGAATATTTCCTGCTTTTGAAACACCACCGCCTAAAATAACCTTCTCAGGATTTAAAATGGCTGCCAAGTTAGCAATCGCTATCCCTAAATACGATGATGCTTTTTCTACTACTTGTTTTGCTAGGGAATCACCTTTTTTGGCATAGTCAAAAATTTCTCGAGTAGAAATCTTTCCATTGGATGTATATAGATCTTTCAGCTCACTCCGTTCAGAATATTCTTTTTCTAATTTTGAAAAAATATTAACGATTCCTGTTGCAGACGCAACCGTTTCTAAACATCCTTTTTTCCCACAATTACATTGGAAAGAATCGTCAAATTGAACAGGCATATGGCCAATCTCACCACCGCCGCCACCTACGCCTTGAACGATGTCTCCATTGATAATAACTCCTCCACCAACACCAGTTCCAAGGGTTAAACATACGATATTCGTTGAGTTTCGCCCAGCACCTTTCCACATTTCACCTAATGCGGCACAATTGGCATCGTTCTCAACATACACAGGTTTTTGCAATTCTTTTTCCATCAATTCTTTTAGCGGGAAATTTTTCCACCCTAAATTGACCGCTTCTTTGATGGTTCCTTGATTTATTACAGGGCCAGGAGCCCCTATACCTATTCCTAATATATGTAGTTCGGGATATTGGTTAAGATTTTCTTTAATTGATAAAGCCATATCATTCACTATATATTTCCCGTTGTCACTTGTATTTGTCGGAATCTCCCATCGATTTATAAAATTTCCATGATCAGCATCGACAATAGCCATTTTAATCGTTGTTCCACCTAAATCAACACCAACAATTACATCCTTTGTCATCTATTTCACCCTTTTCTTTTTATCTAATTCTCGGGCCATCTCTTGACGTAAAAGTAATAAAGCAGTTTGATACTCTTTTGGCTCCACAAGTTTATTTTTATATAATTCTTTTATTTCTTCTTCCATCAACTGTAAATCTGACAAACGGTCCCCAACATATATAATTGTTCCAAATTGTTTTAAAAATTGACGAACATCATAAATGGAATTCAACCAACATCACCACTCGCAGTATAATCCGTAATTATCATTTACAACAAAAAGTATAAACTAATTTTAATATATTCACAATGAAATCAAGTATTAACCAGATCCGCGATTATTATATTTTCCTTTCAATGATTCTACTAGGGTATTCATTGAAAGGAAAATCGTACAAACGGAGCTAATGAATACAAATGACAAAAAAATTCTCCCCTTAAGGAAACAGTTAATATAAACCGTTTACTATAGAGGAGTTCATCAATTAGTAAAATGAATAAATCCATGCTATCTGTCCGGATCTTTCGGATCTAATACTTTTGGCCTTCGATTTTTTAAAGGAATTGGTGAACGGATAATCACATCTCGAAAGGCTCGGTAATTAAACGGAATAAATGGCCATAAATATGGGATACCAAAAGATTTCATCCTAACCAAGAACAGAATCCATAACAATGTACCGATGACAAATCCATATACTTTGAAAAGAGCGGTTGCCGTAAGTAACAAAATTCGTACAATTCGATTCGCTAAACTCAATTCATAACTAGGAGTAGCAAATGTACCAATCGCAGCAAGTGAAAAATATAATATAACCTCATTCGTAAATAAACCAACTTCAACTGCCACTTGACCAATCATTAATGCTGCCACTAATCCAAGTGCTGTCGCCAGCGATGTTGGAGTATGAATTGCTGCCATACGTAATATATCAATTCCTAATTCAACAAATAAAAATTGGAGAAATAATGGAACTTGTCCCTCTTTATTAGGTCCGATAAAAGAAATATACTCTCGTAATAAATGTTCCTCCGTTGCAAACAAATACCAGAGGGGAAGTAAAAAAATAGATAGCCAGACAGCAATAAAACGTATTAAACGTAAATATGCGCCAGTAATGGGTTTATTCCGATATTCCTCCGTATGTTGCAAATGATGCCAAAAGGTTGTTGGCGTAATCATGACGCTTGGAGACCCGTCTACAAAGATACAAACATGCCCTTCATACAAATGGACAGCAGCTGTATCCGGACGTTCTGTATACCTAACCATTGGATATGGATTCCAATGTCTTCCGGATATAAATTCCTCAATTGTCTTTTCTGCCATCGGCAAACCATCTGTATCAATTTTTTTTAAAGAATCACGTATTTTATTAACCATTTCAGGGTCAGCAATATCTTCAATGTAGCATAGAACAATATCTGTTTTTGATCTTCTTCCGATTTGTAAATATTCCATTCGCAAGCTACGGTCTCGAATTCTTCTTCTTGTCAAAGCAGTGTTAAAGACAATCGTTTCCACAAATCCATCTCTTGAACCTCGAACAACTCGTTCTGTATCGGGTTCTTCCGGACCTCTAACTGGGTATGTTCTTGCATCAATAATAATTCCTTCTGCTACTCCATCCACAAACAAAACCGTTGGCCCTGCTAATACATAATCCGCTAATTTAAATAGATTATTATTTTTCTCAATTTCCACATATGGAATATATTTTTTCAGTAATTGATCTAAAGGATCTCGATCCAACTTACCTTCAGGAAGGGTTGCCAAAAACTGCATTAAATAAAGAAGAATATCATCTTTTACAAATCCATCGATAAAAAACATCGCCATTTTCCTACCGGCATATTCCAACTCTAAATGAACCACATCAAAACTTTTCTCTACACCCAAAATCCCCTTCATTAATTCTACATTTTCCTCTATGTCTTCAGATGCAAGCCATTTTTCCTCGTTTGCCATAACAAACACTCCCTGCCAAAAAACTATCACCATCATTGACAAATGCGAGGAAAAAAATACCTACTCATAAATTCATAATTTTGTGGACAAACACATAAATTGTACCAACATAGCAGACATGAAGGTGAAGAGATGATGGAAATATTAAAAAAAATGACATGGTTAAGTTTCATTGTTATTGTTATTGGATTCATATTTTTATATTTACTAAAGTCAAATGTCAAAGAAACGATTATTTTCTTTCCTATTGATGAAAATATAATGTATGAAACAGCATTCACATCCATTAAAGATGTAGAAAAAGAAAATCATACGCACACGATTGATTGGAAAACATCTTCTATACTTCCAGAGAAAGCTTTTTTAAGACAAGATATCAGTTTATTGTATAACAATGGACGTTTAGTAGATAAGATGGGGAAATGGGAACAACAGACAAATTCACTAAAACAAGAAAAAAAATTAAAAGATATTGATAGCGGAAAACTAGAAAGTATTTCATTTCATTACAGTGAAATCCATCGTCCCGAAAATGAATATCGCAGCGTTCAACAAATGTCATCAGACTATCTATATGTAGTAAATTCAAGCATTGATTCCTTACAATCTTTTAAACAAGCAAACAACTCGGATGAAAAAGAATGGAAAGAAACATTAGATAAAATCACGAAAGAAACATTAAACGAAAGTTGGAAAAAAGGATTTAAAAAATTTCACATACAACCAAGCCATTATGATCCATATTTGCTTACAGAAATGGCTCCATATTCTTTTCAACCATTGAAAGGATTTTCCAAACAACAATCAGATGAAATCATTGGGAAACTGTGGGAAGGACTTTATAAAGAATACTTTATAAAAATACGTAAGGAAGATGGCACAACGATTGATTCAATCGATAGCACCATCCCCCTTATACTCATTTCGAAAAATAAAGATCATTTACTCGTTTTATTTGAAACTAGTGAAGGTGAACCTATTCTCCTTCGTCAACAGATTGAAGGGTCAAATTAATTTCATCTAGCAAACTTTTATATTTATCATTTTGAACGATATTTAATGCTTTCTCTACCGCATTTTTTGCGTCTTGCAAATGACCTTCATTCAAATAAAGAAGTGCCAAATTATAATAGGCTTCATGAAAATCCGATCGCAACTGTACAGCCTTTTCCAAATGAAGTTTAGCATCATCTAAATAATTCAAATGTATCTCCGCATACGATAATACAAAATAGATTTCCGCCGGACCATCTCCATAATCCTCTATATATTCATCAAGAAGGGAGTATGCCTTTTCATACTCTTCTTCTTGATTATAATGCTGAGCTAATGATGCCATTAAATATGGATCTGAATTTTTCATACCGTTTGCATAGCCGTAAGGGATTGAAATCGAAAAAATGAGTATGGTAATGGCCGTCCATATTAACTGTAAACGAAAATTTTTCTTTTTCGGAAGGTGTATAATTCCAGAAGCTAAAAATCCGCCGATTAGACCTCCGATATGCCCCGCATTGTCAATTCCAGGAAAGGTAAATCCAAACGCTAAGTTAATTCCAATCATGATTAAAACGTTTGCTCCCATCGTTCTGGCAAACAACCTAGGATGGATTACACCGAAATAGAGAAGCGCACCAAAACAGCCAAAAATGGCACCACTTGCACCAGCTGAGAGATTTGGACTAAATAGAAAACTTGCTAGGCTACCTGAAAATCCCGATAGGATAAATATGAATATAAAGCGAAGTTTTCCATAAATTTTCTCCACGGCCGTTCCTAAAAAATATAACGCAATTGTATTCATCACTAAGTGAATCATGCCTATATGTAGAAAAATAGGAGTGAAAAATCTCCACCATTCTCCGTTTACAATCAGCGGATTTACTTTTGCTCCAAAATCCGTTAACGTTTTCTCGTTCGTACTCCCTCCATTGATTTCCAACAACATAAACATAATTAGTAGTATTACGATAAAAACATATGTAAAAATCGGTTTGCTGTGATCAAATAATTGCTTTTCTTTCTTCATCTCTTCGATTGCGTAATGAAGTGTTTCATTTTTCAAATAATTGATGATTTTTTCATCCATTTCATCATGAATAAAAAAAGTATTTTCAAAATTATTTTGATAGTATTCTTCAAAATATTCTTCAGTTAATAGCTGTGATTGAATTTCAACCCTTTTCTTTTGGTCGGTTACAGGCTGAAGTAAATGTTCATAACTATCGATTGGTGGATATTTAGATATATATAAATTGGTAATTTTTAAATTCTTCTTTAAAAAGCGCTTTCGAATTCTTTCACCATTTATGACGGTAATATCTCTGTCACGCTTTAATAAATTGCTCCATGGTAAATCAGCCTTTTTCAAGCGAATAATTGGACGCTCTTTATTTTCTAATTTCTCTAACCAAATATCTGTTTGATCTTTTGATAAATTTAATATCCGGTATCCTTGTTTCGTAACATAAAAATGGGCTAATTGCCAAAAAATATATTCTTCGTTAAAGCTCAAAATATTCCCTACTTTCTCACCTTTTCTCGCCTTTTATTCTTCCTTTATAACTATAACGAATTCAATAAAAAAAAGTAAAGTAATCAGATGTTAAAAAAAACTTAGACGGAATAAATAACACCAACATTAAATTTAGGTTATAATAGACCTGAATTTTATTTAAGTTGGTGATTATTTATGCGTACCAAAAATAGATTAAATCCAATCGAATCAAAATACTTTAGACC
>NZ_JBYLHW010000020.1:0-36885 GCF_057747715.1 Bacillus sp. JST-5
AAATACAAAAGCAAGTGGAGAAAAACGAGTCGTTTTTCTCCACTTGCTTCATTATTAGGGACTTATCGGACAGCCCCGTTCTTTTTTGGATTTTATTTTTCTTATTTGTTATGAGTAGGAGAAACTGGCTCCAACAATAATTAAGAGGATAAATAATACGACAATGAGAACGAAGGAATTTCCTCCGAATCCATAGCCATATCCATATCCTCCGTATCCACATCTTCCATAACCCCAGCTCATGTTCACACCTCCAAATATCATCTATTGTAAAATATGTACGAAGCGACAAAATGTATCGGTCATCTATCATGATTTATAAAAATTTTTCAGATGAAACCAAATCAACATAAATTACGTCTAATCAATAAACAAGCCATTCCCCCCGTAAATAATTGATGTCTTGGCAAGAAAGTTAGAAAAAGAAACCATTATATGCGATGAGGTTAGAGAATACCACAAACTCTAAAGCTTTTGAACAGAAACTACCTTATCAATGAAAAGGCCAGTGAAATTTTTCATTTGTCATTTCACTGGCTTGATTATAAAAATAAGGACATCTCTAAAGAGAAATGTCCATTATTTCTTCATATTCGTTATAATTACGCAAGTTCGATAAATTTTTTTAACAAGTGATTTCTTATCTTCTCAATAACGGAAAAATCGGTGGCTTGGATATAAATATTTTCTAATTTATTCCTTAATTTTTTTGTTTCTGCTAAGCAGCTTGTTCCTTCAAGCATTTTTGCTGAATATTTTTCTCTTGCTTTTTGTATTCCTTCCGCAAATTTTTCGTCCGTCCCCTGCTCAATAATGAGTTCATATAAATCTATGACTTCGTCTGAATCTCTTGTAGGAAAATGTTCATGTGGAGCTGTACTGTCAAATATAGCAATTCCTTTTTCAGGGATAATAACCATATCTAAACTATTTGGATCAAATCCACAATGATAAATTTCAACGTCAAATCCTCTTTCCTCAGCACTTTTAGCCAATCGCTTTAGCATCGTTGATTTTCCTGAACCAGGTCTTCCTTTTATAAAATAACGTTTTTCTATATGTTCAGTTAAATTTTGAATAAAGTCAACCGGTCCTTTTGGGGTTGCCGCACCTAAGAAACGATGTCGAACAATAGGAATTTTATTTAAGACCGAATTTCCAAAAAAGTTATCGATGACTTTTTGCGTCAATTGTTCTGCTTTGTCTTTCTTTATGGATTGGATATAAAACTTTTCTAATTCATCATGTTCTTTTAATCCTTGAGAGAAAACTTCGTAAACTTTTTTATACGAATTTGAAATTTCCTTTGTGAGTGTTTGAATTTCATCTTTATGTTTCCATAGCTTTTTCGAATCAACTGCTTCTAAGAGATTCACGTAATGGCCAGTTAGTCCAGGAAATTTTGGTTCAATAATATGCGGATGAGTACCATCTACGATTCCCGCACTAATTTCTCTAATAATCACTCCATCTATGGAATCATTGTCCGATGCACAATGGATATATTCGACATCCAATCCTTGATCTTCCCAATATTTCCCTATCCATTTCATCATCGTCGATTTTCCCGTCCCCGGTCCACCTTTTAAAATATACAAATGATTTAAGTCTTCGATATTTGAATCAAATAAAGAATAAAACCCTTTCGCTGTATTCCCTCCGGCAAAATAATTGATTACTTTTCCCAATTGATTTTCTCCCCTTTCGCCGGTTTTCGAAATTTCTACATTCACATAATACTATATGCAGATGTGCATAATAGGTGTTTGCCTATTAGTAAAAATATTGTCCAAGCATTGGGAATAGTATGTACTAAACAACTTCCTTTTATAGGAGTATTATTAATATATTAAACATTGATAAATCGTCTATCATGAAAATAATCCTATTTAATATATTTTTCAATTAAGTAAAGTAAATAGAATTTATGATTTATTTTTATTTATTCAAAGTCCTTTATCCTAAAATTTAAACTCTTTATTTCAATCTAAAAAAAAATTATAATATTAATGTTTGATGATGATAATGCTTATAAATGCTTGAGGTGTACAATGACGAACCAAAGATGGTTTTCCATAAGTTTTATTTTTATTATACTAATATCTTTATACAGTTATAATCTATTAAATGATAAAGAAAGATCAGTAGATCAACCTATGAATACTGTTACGTCAACCACATGGGTTGAAGAAACCCCAAACCAAATTCTTGTGTATGATGAAAAATATGAGAATGATTATAAAGAAATTGATGATTCATATAGTATTGAATTCATCTTGGATATGATTAATAACCAGTCTGTTGATGTTGATCATTTAGAGACATCAAATCAGGTCGCTTACTTAGATGTGGATGGATTCATTATTAATATTCATTTAATTGGTGACATTGTTTATTTTCAATCGGAATTTGGGATTAAGCGTCTCTCATCTACGAGTGAATTATTAACGATTTTAGGAATTCTTTGAGTAAATTTTAAATGAATTAAACTTTGAAATTTATTCACTATTTTTTAAACATTTGTTTAAAAATAGACAATAAGAGCCTCCCGAGATTTTAGGAGGCTCTAGTTGTTTTTTACATAAAGACAAATTCTGTTTTACTACCTGTTTGTGTAGCAGTTACTTCTAAATGTGCTCCAATTCTTTCTTTTAATTCCGGGACGTGCGAGATAATACCAACTAATCTACCGTTTCCTTGTATTTCAATTAATGATTCAACCGCTGAATCTAAAGACTCTGGGTCTAGTGTCCCAAATCCTTCATCAATAAACATCGTTTCTAACGATACTCCTCCAGCGTATTGCTGTACAACTTCAGATAAGCCAAGAGCTAATGCTAATGATGCTTTAAAGCTTTCTCCACCAGACAATGTTTTTACATGTCGTTCCTGACCAGTATATTGATCAAAAACATGAAGCTCTAAGCCGCTTTGTATATTTCCTTTTGAACGATTTTTCCGTCTTAATAAACGATAGCGCCCATTCGTCATTTTTGATAATCGTATATTCGCAATGTGTAAAATTTCTTCTAGAAATGAGGCTAAAACATATCGTTCAAAAGTGATTTTTTGGACATTTTGTCCTCTTGCAATATCAGATAAATGTCCAATCACTTGGTATTGTTCTTCTAATTGTTTAATTGATTCATTGAATTGTTCAATGGAATTAACTAACTCTTCATTTTTTCTTAATTTGATCGAACAAGTAGTTGATTCATTTTGTAAATGTTCAATCTTTGAATTTAGTGTTTGCAATTGGGCTTCTATAGCCGCTATATCCGGTTTTTCAACGTTCTTTAATATACTTAATAATTGTTCTAACTGATCCTTTGTTGAGCGATACGTTTCTCGATAATTTTGGATCCATTGTTGAAGTTCTTGAATTTGTTGATCAGTTCTTTTTGCTTGTTCATATGCTTGATAATTTTGAAATCCTTTTTCTTCTAACATCTTCTTAAATGTTGTTCTCTCTTTCGTTAATTCGATTTTAATCAATTGTATAGCTTCCGTAGATTCCTTCAATTGACCTTGTAATGAAGAAAATTCTTCTCTTACTTGTTGAAGTTGTTTTTTCCTTTCTTCCAAAGCTTTCAACAATTGCTCATATTCTTTTTCAGCTTTGTTATATTCAGCTTCAAATACGTTTTTATTTCTCAAAGAAGCAGGTATTTTTTTCATTAATTGTTCAATTAGTACATTAATTTCAATATATTTATTCTCTATTCCACGTTTTTCTTCATTCAAAGATTGGATGACTTGATTTAGTTCAAATAATTGTTTTTCTGCCTTTTCTATCCTTTGCAAGAGCAACTCAAACTCTTTTGTTTTCCTAGCTTCTTCATCGATAAGTTTTTCTAATAATTGCTCTTCTTCTTTCAGATTATTCCTGACAAGTGATAAAGATTGTACGGATTCTAATTCTATTTGAGAAAGAAGATCAGATTGTTTTGATATTTTACTATCATAAATAGATTTAACCTTATAATATTGTTCTTCATATTTCGCTTTTTCTTCTTGAAATTGATCAATATCTGCTTTCGCTTGATCTAGTTCCTCTATGGTTGGAGCCCCTTCAGAACTTCCCGCTTTTCTTGGATGGTCTGTGGAACCGCATACTGGACAAGGATGACCGTCCTCCAACGATTGAGCAAGTATATGTGCTTGATTTTCTCTCCATTTTCTCTCTAACAGTTGATACATTTCCTTTGCATCTTTAATACGAAGAGATGTTTTTTCCAACATTAGCTGTTGAATCTCTAATTCCTTATTTAATTCATTTATTTCCATTGTTACTTTATGCAGCTGTTCCACTTGCATTAATTTCTCTTTCACTTTTTCGATCTTTGTCCGATATTCTAAAGATTTATATTTTGCATCTTCTAACGTAGATATTTTTTCTTTGTAATTGTATATGAGTTCCTCAAGTTTGGATTTCTCTACTGTTTTAACGTTTAATTGTTGAGAGATTGTTTCTAATTCGTTTTTCCAATTCAACCAATTTTGATAATGGGTATCAAAAGAATAAACATCGTCTCGCAATTGTTTTAACTTTTGAATTTTTTCTTGCGCTTTTATTCGAACGGATTCTTTTTCTTCTTCTTCTATTAATTTCTTCTCTTTTTCTTCCATTTCTGTTCTTTTTGTGTTTAATTCATGTTTTAACCGATTTAATTTTTCTTCTAATGACATCCATTGATTTTTCAATCTTTGACACAACTGTTCTTGATGATGGATTTCATTCGCTTTCATTGCGAATTGAACTTCCGATTCTTTTTGGTTTAGAATGTTTTTTTGCTTTTCCAATTCACCCATTTGTTTATTTAATTCTTCTAGTTTATAAAGTTGTTCTAATATATTTTTTGCTTCTATGTATTTTGAATACGTATCATTTTTTTCATTCTCTAATGTTTTAATTTCCTCTTTTAATTTTAATAGCTGTTGTTTCATCGCATGGATTTCATGATATGTCCACTCGACAATTAATGTTTCGTTTTTTTCATCAGAATCTAGGAGTTGTTTCAATTCTTCATGGTGGATTGCCTCAATTTGGTGAAATAGATTATCTCGTTGAATTTTTTCTTCTTCTACTTTCCTTTTTAAAACTGTTGCATCTTCTTTTAGTTTTTCTTCAATTTTTTTATAAATAGTAGTATTAAATAATCGTTGAAGGATAACTTCTTTATCTTTACTGTCAGAAACGAGAAGCTTTCTAAATTCTCCTTGTGGGATCATTAAAATTTGACGAAATTGATTCACATCCAACTGGATAATCTCTTTCATTTTCTCGTCAACTTCTCGAACGTTAGCAGCGATCAATTCTTTTTCACCGTTATTTTTGACGAAATAGAGCTCTGCTTTCGCATTAATCGTCGTAAATCCTTCTCCTCGGTCTTTTTTCTTTTCTTGTTGAGGGGATCGTACGACATAATATTGTTTGTTTCTTATTGTAAATAATAAGGACACTTCCGTTAATAAATGATCTGGAGCGAATTGACTACGTAAATCTGCACCATTCCGATCTTCCCCGCTAGCTTTTCCAAAAATGGCAAAAGTAATTCCGTCAAATATTGTAGTCTTACCAGCACCAGTTTTTCCGGAAATGACAAACATTGTCCGATTTTCCAATCTTCTAAAATCAATGATTTCTTTTTCTGCATACGGTCCAAACGCTTGCATCGATAATAGGAGAGGTCTCAATTGTTATCCTCCTTTCGAACTTTATCAATGGTTGCCATCATAATTTCCTTTTTCTTATCTGTAAACTCTGAGGTCGTCATTTCTTGATAAAACATTTCAAAAAGTTCTAGTTCACTTTTTTTAGATTTATTGATTCCATGAATGATTGTTTTTTCTTTCGAGTCAATGAGATCCAACTTTCTTTCTAAATGCAATATATTCGGATATACTTGACGTAATTTTGCAATAGGATCAATTAATGCCCCTTCGTCCAATAATGTTACTTTTAAATAATCTTCAATATTTTGATTTTGGTAGAATGAAGGATCTAATATTTCTTCCAAATATCCTTCAATTTCTCTGACATCCCTCTTCGGTTGAAAAAATCTTTCTCGTGTAGAAATATTTCCATTTTGATCAATATCTACAACAAGAATGGATTTTCTTTGTTGCGATTCACTAAATGAGTACTTTAATAAAGATCCTGAATATTTAATGGAAGTGTGATGAATGGCATCTGGGCTATGTAAATGTCCTAATGCTGTATATGTGAAGGGCGCAAATACATCCATTGGAACAACACCTGAACCACCTACAGATAATGAACGCTCAGAGTCCGTTGTTTTACCTCCCGACACGAAAGCATGTCCAACAAAAACATTTGGCACATTAGGATCTAATGTTTTTTCAATCTCATGTACGATTGCTCGCATCGCATCCTCATGTGTATGAATGGACTCATTTTCTAAAAGTTGTCGAACTGTTCCCGGTTCAGCATATGGAATTAAATAAAAATTAACACCATTTACAACGACCGGATGACAATCTTTTGATAGTTTTCCTTCTAAATAAAATTGACTCTTTTTATACCAAGATGAACCAAAGGATAATCTTTCGGAACTATCATGATTTCCTGCTATGGCAATCACAGGGATTTTTAATTCTACATTTATTTGAAATAAAACATCATTTAATAACTCTACCGCTTCTGTTGGAGGCACCGCTCGATCATATAAATCCCCTGCAATAACAACAGCATCTGGTTTTTCTTCTTCCACTATATTGATAAACTGTTGGAGAGCAAATCGTTGGTCTTCTGTCATATATATTCCATGAACTAATTTTCCTAAATGCCAATCGGCGGTATGTATAAACTTCATCAAATGAACCCTCCGTTTCGAACATCTGTTCCTTTTATTCTATCAAAATGCCTTTCTATTTTCTATGATTATTCCATTTCAATAACATAAAAAGTTCCCGTTCTTTCAACGGGAATCATCTTAACTGATTTGGTAAATTTTCAATGGCTTTTACTACTACATCTAGTTTTGCTTCGATTCGATATAATAATATCATTGTCACCACAATAGGAAACCCTACATCACGAATAAAAGACATCCATTCTTGCATGAATAACACCTCTCATCGTAAAATTATTGGCAAGAAAGCCGGACACACAGTCCGGCTTTTAATTATAAAACTTCATATTCAGTAACATTTCTTTCTATTAAACGGGCTTGATGAGGTAAAACATAGTTGCCATTATTCGTATGAAAGACATTTGTTGAAATAATATCTTCCATCACTTTTTTCACTTGCTCAATATCAACAGGTTCCTTAGGTTCATCAATGGACATTCGTGCTAAATTACCGGTTTCTGTTTGAAACACTAATTCTAATGTTTTTGCCAATGAAAAACACTCCCTTCACTTGTTCAAAATTATTCTGTGATTTCCACAATATCATTTCGTTCGACTGTCATTAATGGTGCATTTGCTAAAGATGAAATGGCTTTTGAAGCTAGAAGTAATTGATCTGCTTGGGCATTTGGTTTTACATTATTGTAGGTCTTTACACGGTAAATTGGATTTCCCGTCTCATCTGTTCCTACTTGATAAGTTAAACGTAGACGTGACTCTTTTATTGATGCAATTGCCATCTTTATCCCCCCTTTCATCCACTATATAAAGAGGAAATAAAAAAAAGGACACCACTAAAAAAATTTTTTAATGGGTGTCCGTAAATTCAAATATTAACTAATCAACATTGGAAGACTTTGAGTCTATCGATTACTGTAAAAATATTCATCCCTCAAAATCGAATACATTTTAATATCCCAATGTTTTCCTTTTGAGAATAAATCTTTTCTTAATGTCCCTTCATATTTCATTCCACACTTTTCCATAACTTTTGCTGAAGCTATATTTTCCACAAAACAACGAGCTTGGATTCTTACTAAATTCATTTGATTAAATCCAAAATCGATAAGTGCTTTTGCTGCCTCTGTACATATGCCCTTTCCCCAATAACGATGAGAAATGACATAACCAATCTCAGCCGTTCGATGATCTGGTTTCCACCATACAAAATCGACAGTTCCAATTAATTTACCTGTTTCTTTTAATTCAACACCAAGCGGAGCAACTTTAGCTTGACTATATTGATCCATGACATAAGATAAAAAATTTTTCGTATCTTTAATCGTTCGATGTGTATCCCATGAGACATATTTAGTAACTTCATCATTTGACGCATAATCAAACATATCTTCTGCATCTTCCATTGTTAATTTACGAATAAATAATCGGTCTGTCTCAATGGTAGGAAAATCTTTATAAATAACTTCAATCTCCATTTAATTACCACCTAACTTTTAATTGGAATCGTAATATGTACAGTTGTTCCTTCTCCTAGCTTACTTGTATAAATCATTCGTCCATTCATTTTTTTTATGATATTTTGGGCAACCGAAATTCCTAGACCAGTACCAAATTCCTTTGTTGTAAAAAAAAGATTGCCAAGTTGATCTAACTCTTCTTTACTCATCCCCCTTCCATTATCAATAACAGTAATGACAGCATTTTGATTTTCTTTTTTTAAATTTACTTGTACCAATCCCCCATTAGGTGTTGCTTCTATCGCATTTTTAATAATATTTACAAATACTTGTTTTAATTGATTGCGGTCTGTATTAATAAAAATAGAAGGTTCAACATGATGAATTAATTCGACTCCATTTTTTATTGCATAGGCAGAAAGAACGGTTGAAACTTCTTGTAATACTTTAGATATGTCGATCCTTTCAACTTTTTCTAACTGAGGCTTAGCAAAATTTAAATAGTCATTGATAATCAACTCTGCACGTTTTAATTCATTTAAAATGAGTTGAATATATTCTTTATTTTTTGTTGATTCATCTTTGTTCATGATTTGTAAAAAACCATTTACAACCGTTAAAGGATTGCGAACTTCATGAGCGATAGAGGCAGCTAATTGACCAATAGTATTTAGTTTTTCTGCTTTTGTAATTTCTTTTTTTATTTTCCTTCGCTCTATGATTTTTTCATTTAGTTTTATAGCTAAATATAGTGATAAAATTCCAAAAACTACAAAAATAGTATATGAATAATCGAATGATTCTAGTGAGGCAAAAAAATATAAAGTTGTCGTGGTTATGATCAAATGGATAAATCCGAATCCAATAGTTATTTTCATTCGTTCGCTATCTTCTTTATTCCATAAGTTCTTACCAAATATAATGATAAAGAGTATAGTAATTGTTGATATCACTATATCTATGAATACATATTCACTACCAAAAAGAATATTCAATAGGAGAAAGATGATATACGTCACAAACCCAGATTTTATTCCGCCATAAATAAAGGATAAAATTAGAGGAACAAAACTAAAATTCAATGTTATATCAAAATCATGAATGGAAAATAACAAACAGAAAAAAACAGCGATTCCTTGAAGAAATCCTTGCATTAACGGAGATTTTCCGATATTCTTATGCTCGAAAAATATATGGTAAAGTAAATACGGTATAAAAACGATTAAAAATTGTAATAATATAGTTTCAAATTGCATTATTTAATCATCCCTAAGCTTAGAAAATAAACATAATTATATCATTCGACAGTGAGTGACAAATTCCTTCTTTATTGGTAGATAATCACAATATATTTTTTTAAAATAGAAACTACCTACTGAAACTGTATTTCAGTAGGCTATTGTATTAACGTTTATTACTTTTTGGATCAAACGCATCTCTAAGTCCATCTCCAATGAAATTTATACAAAGAACCGTTACTAATATCGCTAAACCTGGCGGTATCCACGCTTCAGGGTGATTCCTTAATATACGTACACTCTGTGCTTCTGAAATCATATTCCCCCAAGTTGGAGTAGGTTGAGGAATTCCAAATCCGATAAAACTCAATCCTGATTCAATAATAATATAACTGGCCATCATGAGCGTTGCGTTAACAATAATCGGACCAATAGCATTCGGAATCAAATGTTTAAAAATAATGCGAAAATCACTTGCCCCAATGGCTTTTGCCCCTAAAATGAATTCTTGTTCCCTTAACGATAAATAAGTTCCTCTTACAATCCTTGTTAAATTCGGCCAAGAAGTTAAGGCAATGATCGTAACAAAAATCGTTATCGTCACTTTTTGTAGCAAGGCTACTATAGTTAACACCAATACTAAAAACGGAAGTACTAACACCATGTCTGCCACCCGCATGATAAATGCATCAACTTTTCCACCATAATACCCGGCGATGGAGCCTAAGGTAACACCAATCACCAATGTAAAAATCATGGCACTAAATCCTACAATTAACGATATTCTTCCCCCATAAAGAAGTCTGGATAAATTATCTCTACCAGAACTATCGGTTCCTAAAGGATGATCTGCACTTGGCGGATGTTCCACTAATAATAAATTAGGTTCTGTTGGATCTTTATCTGTTATCAATGGGGCACAAACTACAGCAGCAACAATGAAAAATAATAGAATGAGCCCAATAACAGCCAATTTATTTTTCATAAATCGGCGAAGAGCTAGTTGAAATGGACTTTTTCCTCTTTCTATTTCCTTTTTATGGTTAACATAAATCGTTTCATTCGGGTTTGTTTCCATTTGCATGTTCGATCACCTCAATCGTATCGGATTCTTGGATCGACGATACAGTAAAAGATATCCGCCAATAAATTCCCTAATAAAATGAAGAATCCTAATAATAGATTAATAGCCATTATAACTGGATAATCGCGGTTTCCAATAGAATTTAAAAATAAAGTTCCTAGTCCAGGATATTGAAAAACTCCTTCAGTAATTACTGCGCCGCTTAATAGATAACCAATTTCAAATCCCATTAACGTAATAATAGGGATTAGTGCATTTCTTAACGTATGTTTATATAAAACATTTCTTTCTGTCATCCCTTTCGCTCTTGCTGTGCGGATATAATCCTGACCTAACACATCTAAAACTTCCGACCTCATATATCTCATATACGTTGCTGTTCCAGCTAAACCGAGAGTAATTCCAGGTAAAAAGAGATGATAGAGTCTGTCTATCCATAATTCCAATCCTTCCAAACCGGGGGATGAAATCGACCCTTGTGATGGAAACCATCCTAATGTAAAGGAAAAAAAATAAATAGCCACTAATCCAAAAAAGAAATTCGGTATAGCCAATCCTAAAAAACTGAACGTCGTTGCCCCATAGTCAAGGATTGAATAAGGCTTTCTAGCTGAGTAAATTCCAATTGGAATAGAAACGATAAGTGTAATAAATAGTGAGAATACCCCTAAATAGATGGTATTTTCTAATCTATTTAATATTAATTCTGATACACTTCTGCCTTTGTAAACGATTGAATCACCAAAATCACCTTGTAAAACTGACTTTAACCAATTCCAATATTGTACATATATTGGGTCATTGAACCCTGCTGCTTCTCTTTGTTTCTCAAAAATTTCAGGATCTATATTTGGATCTAATAAGCGACCAGTATAAGGATCCCCTGGTGCCGCTTTAATTAGTGAAAAAACAATGATAGTAAGAGCGAACAACATTGGGATAAAAATAAGGATGCGTCTAATAATGTATTTATACATAATTCCCCCTCCTCTTCTAAACATAGCCAGTCCTTATTATGAACGAAAAAAATTGAGAGTCTTTAATCCGGGGTCATTAGATGAAAAAAGAAATGGATGGTAAGAGCGCGACATTTCGTCTTACGCTCTTACACCCATCTAGTTTTAATTTTGATCAACCCACCATAAATGTGGATTGTTAATTATGGAGTAAGGAAGTGGATCTACATTGTGTAAACGTTTATTATATGCGTACAGTTTATTTTGTGCATATAAAATTAATGCTGGTAAATCATCTTGGAACATCACTTGCCAATCGCTATATACTTGTTTTCGATAATCTTGGTTAAAGGCATCTGGTGGGGCAACAGCTTTTTCTAATAATGCGTCAGCTTCTGGATTGTACCAACGACCATAGTTATAGGCTGCTTTCGAAGACCATAATCCGCTAGGATCTGGATCTGTACTGCTTAGACTCCAACCAAGTAAGTAGAGATCCCAATCTTGATTATCTTTTTCAAGTGCATCTGCATATGCAGAAAATTCCATTGGCTGCTTCAAGTCAATTTCAATTCCAACATCCTCTAAAAACTTTTCGATAATTGGAGCTGACCGTTCACGTATTTTATTTCCTAATGGATAATTTAATGTTAATACCCATTTTTCACCGTTAGGATCTTCGCGGAATCCATCTCCATCAACATCTTTATAACCAGCTTCGTCTAGCAATTGCTTAGCTTTTTCTGGATCAAATGGATATTGATTTGGTTTTTCCCCATCATATGCCCAGAATTGCGTTGCAATTGGAGCGTTAATAACTTCTCCTCTTCCAAATAATAATCCCTCAATTAAACTCTTCCGATCAACTGCATATGCGATTGCTTGACGAACTCGTTTATCTTTAAGTTTTTCATTTGGCACCCAATTATCAGGCTTGATAACTCCTTTTGAAGCATCTTCTGGCGTTCTATGATTCACCATGAAGCCCATCAATTGATACCCAAAATCTGGTTGTTCGATAATTTCTATATGATCCATTTGTGATACCATTTCGTAATCTGCTGCTGGGAATCCATTAGGATCTGCGACAAAATCAATTTCACCAGTTTCTAATGCACCTAAAATAACGGATTGATCCATTACTTTCCAAACAACTTTATCTAAATATGGTTCACCTTGCCAATAATCTGGGTTCTTTTCTAATACATATTGCTCTCCTTCAACCATTTCCGTAAATTTAAACGGACCTGTCCCAACAACTTCCCCTGGTTTAAGTGTTGCGGCTGCTTCAGGAATATCACTGATTTTCATTCCTTCAAATTTATGTTTCGGAATAATGCTAAAGCTAGCATCCGCAAGAGCTTTTACATTCGGTTCTTTAAATTTAAAGACTACAGTATGGTCATCTTTTGCTACAACCCCTTGAAATTCATCCGTTTTTCCAGATACATAATCTTCATAACCTAATAGTTTCTCAACATAATCCGTCCGTACTCCCCCTGCTTCTATATAACCCGGACTTGCGATCGTTTGATAAGTAAAGACAACATCATGAGCAGTAAATGGTTTTCCATCATGCCATTTCACATTTTTTCTTAAATAAAACGTCAATTCTGTTTGATCATCATTAAACTCCCATTTTTCTGCTAAACCAGGAATAAATTCAAGTTTATTATTTTGTGATACTAAACTTTCATGAGTGAAAGATAGAATATTAGCTTCATATGCTTCCGTATAAAAGATAGGATTGAAGACTCCTGCAGGTGCAGTATCCATCGCTCCAACCAATGTTCCACCCTTTTGAGGTTCATTATTATTATTATTTTCGTTCGTTTGCTTGTTGTCTGAGTCACTTTTTCCACTATCTTTGCTACAAGCAGCTAGCATCCCTAATAGCAACATCATGACTAGCAACACAATTGTTAACTTTCTAGTTTTCAACGTATCTCCCCCTTTGAATTTTTTAACTTCTAGCTATTTTTCTACCTCCTTTTTCATGAACCACCTCCTTTAAAAGTTTTACTCATCATACAAATGACAGGCTACAAAGTGGTTGGGTTGAATTTCTTTTAATTCTGGCCTAACTACTGCACATTGTTCATTCGCATAGGGACATCTTGTTCGAAATGCACATCCAGATGGAGGATTGGAAGGACTAGGTAAATCCCCGCTTAAAATTATTTTTTCTTTTCGTTTTTTTACATTGATCGATGGGACTGCGGATAAAAGTGCTTTTGTATAAGGATGTAGGGGATTTTCATATAAATCTTTTTTTGGTGCTATTTCCGTAATGCGGCCTAAATACATGACTCCTACTCGATCACTAATATGTTTCACCACACTTAAGTCATGAGAAATAAACAAATAAGTTAAGTCTAAATCATCTTGTAAATCAGCCATTAAATTTAACACTTGTGCTTGGATGGAGACATCTAGTGCGGAAACTGGTTCATCACAAATGACAAATTTCGGATTTAATACGAGAGCTCTTGCAATGCTAATCCGTTGTCTTTGACCACCAGAAAATTCATGGGGATATTTTAATCGGTCACTGCTCCTTAGCCCCACTTTCTCGAGCATCTCATTTACCTTCTGTTTTCGCTCTTTTTTTGACATATTCGTTTGTACAATCAATGGCTCTTCGATAAGTTCTTCTACACTCATTTTTGAATTTAATGATGCATATGGATCTTGAAAGACCATTTGCATATCTTTTCGGATTGGGCGCATTTGGCGGTTATTTAATTTGGTTATATCTTTATTTTCAAAACGAATTTGTCCATCCGTAGGATTAATTAATTTCAACAATACCCTTCCAAATGTAGATTTACCTGAACCAGATTCCCCAACAATTCCTAATGTTTCTCCACGAAAAACCGTTAAACTGACGTCATCGACAGCTTTTATGTGACCAACCGTCCGTTTAAAAATCCCACCTTTTATCGGAAAATATTTTTTTATATGTTTTGCCTCTAATATCGAATCATTGGAAATCTGTGTGGACAGATGTTGTACTTCTTGTGTTTTCATTACCTTGACTCCTTTCATATAAATGACAACGTACAAGATGACCATTCGAAACATCAATTAAATCGGGATTTTTCAATCGGCATCGGTCCTTTACTGACGAACAACGATCTTGGAATCGGCAACCTGGTGGGTAATTGAAACTTTGTGGTACCATTCCTTTAATAGACCCTAGTCTTTTCACTTCTTTGTCAATACTTGGTAAGCTTTCGAGTAAACCGAATGTATACGGATGTTTTGGATTTTCAAAAAGTTCCTCTACTGTTGTATCCTCAACGATTTGTCCACCGTACATGACCATCACTCGATCTGCATGTTCTGCGACAATTCCTAAATCATGAGTGATTAATAAAATAGACATATGAAATCTTTTCTTCATATCGTCTAGCAAATTTAATATTTGAGCTTGAATCGTTACATCCAATGCAGTAGTCGGTTCGTCCGCTATCAATAGTTTCGGATCACAAGAAATGGCAATGGCAATCATGGCGCGTTGTCTCATTCCACCCGATAATTGATGAGGATATTCTTTCATCGTTTCTTCCGCACGTGGAAATCCAACTGTTTTTAATAACTGAACAGCATGTCGATATGCTTCTCGTTTAGATAAGCGCTTATGTTTCATGATTGTTTCGATAATTTGATTCCCGATGGTATAAACTGGGTTTAATGCTGTCATCGGTTCTTGAAAAATCATTGCAATGTCTTTCCCACGAATTTGTGACATTTCCTTATTTGATAAGGAAGCCAAATCTTTACCTTCAAATAAAATTTTTCCGTTCTCTATTTTTCCAGGTTTATCGATTAGTTTTATAATGGATAACGATGTCATACTTTTTCCGCATCCAGATTCTCCAACTAGTGCGACTGTTTCCCCAGGAAAGATTTTAAAAGATACGCCATCTACTGCTTTTGCAACCTTTTGATCCTCCAAGTGAAAATATGTTTTTAAGTCTTCTACTTCTAGTAATGCTTTTGACAAACATCCTCCCCCCTTTTTTCATCATTCAACTCTTATACAAAAGCCATTTTTATATGTAATATGAACAACCTGTCAGATTATTCATAAAGAAGATAAGTTTTAATAATTTTATTGAAAGGTTTCTATTAAATCATTCCATCGATGCAGAACTTAAGAATGATTCATTGATGATTAAAAGATTGTATACTCTATATATTTATGTATTCTCTTACTATAGTTTTCATTCATAGAAAAAAGCTTGCAATCATTTGCAAGCTTTCGAATTTAATATACATCTTTCCTTGTAAAATATGTAAAAGCAATGATTAGTGAGAGAAATCCCCAAATAAATAAAACGGTCATAGAGAATGAAAGTGACATTCCCTCAACTGGAGGACTATCTCCTTTTAAATAGTCAGTAAGTTCTAAATTGACCATGAATAAATATTTTGCCGACTCCCATGATGAAACCATGTTGCTTAAAATTGTTCCGGAAATTAATAATGCAATCATGATTCCCATCCCTGCTGCGGTACTTTTTATTAAAACAGATATCGTAAAGGATATCGTTCCAATAATTATCGCTACAAACCATGCAAGTCCTAATTGCATAAAAATATATTTCCATTGTGGAACAAGATGAACGTTTGATGTATCCAACTCATTCCCATCGACTCCAAACCCTGTCAACACCGGTGCATTCCAACCTGAAAAGCCAAAGACAATTCCTGATATCAAATAAGTTAAGATTAGAAAAACAGAAATAATCCACGATACTGATAATAAGAGTGTAATGTATTTACTTAATAATATTTTCCACCTTTTTACTGGCCGTGTTAATAGTAATTTTACCGTTCCTATTGTATATTCAGATGATACCAGGTCGGAGGCAACGATAATTACCATTAATGGCAAAAATAATTGAATCGAATGATTGATAAACTCTCTTACAAAGGTTGGTGCACCAGGTTCAGTAGGATTGATATTATGATCCAAATAATATTGATATTGTTGGACTCTAATTTGTAATTCTTTTTTCCATTCATCTGAAATTCGACTTCCACTTAAGCGATTTTGGATATCAATAATTTGCTGTTGCAACGTCGTTCTCCAGTCCGATGTTCCTAATCTCTCTCTTAATTGTTCTGCTTCTTTCATTTGTGCATAAGTAAACATTGAAATTAAAAGAGCAATTATAAACGTGACAACATATAATCTTTTTTTCCTCACAAGTTTTAGCCATTCATTCGATATTAAATTAATCAACGGTTTCTCCCCCAGTCAATTCTAAAAATAAATCTTCTAATGTTGGGAGAAAACGATTCATTTCAAATATCGTAATCCCTTCTTCCATCAACTTACGATTCCACGTTCCAATTAGTCTTTCATCAAATGGTGTTACGATATAGTCTCCTTCCAAAACAGCATTTCCCGTTAAATCATTTAACAACTGAATAGTTGGCTCCACAGGAGAAACTCTCCACTTTACACGTTCTTTTCTCGAAAGGAGTGATTTTACCGATTCCGTATGGATGATGGTTCCTTTTGAAATAATCGCCACTCGATCACAAAGTAACTGAATTTCACTTAATAAATGACTTGAAACAAATACACTCAATCCCTCTTTTTCTGCTAAAAATCGAATAAAGGACCTCATTTCCCTAATCCCGGATGGGTCGAGTCCGTTAGTCGGTTCATCTAAAATTAACACTTTTGGCTTACCAAGAAGCGCTTGAGCAATCCCTAGTCTTTGTCTCATTCCAAGTGAATACGTTTTTACTAAATCATGAATTCTTTCTTGAAGTCCTACTAGTTGTACTACTTCTTTAATTCGCTTCTCATCAGTTTTCGGTAACATTCTTGAAAAATGAAGTAAATTTTCCCAACCGCTTAAAAAGGGATATAGCTCCGGATTTTCGACAATACAGCCTAAATGTTTCATTGCTTCTGTGAAATTTTCCTTTACGTCATATCCACAAATTTTGATTTCCCCAGAGCTAGGTTGAATTAATCCTACTAGCATTCGAATGGTGGTCGTTTTCCCTGCCCCATTTGGTCCGAGAAATCCAAAAACTTCACCTTTTTTTAACTCAAAATCAATCCCCTTTATAATTTCCCTTCTTCCAATGACTTTTTTAAGTCCTTTTACTAACAAAGTTGTTTCACTCATTTAGTCACTCTCCTCAAATGAAACGAGACCATTTAACCGCTCAGCTAACAAGCGATAACCTTCGTTATTAGGATGAAAATGATCAGTGTAAAGCAATTCATTATACCTTAATTGAAACAAGTCATAGGTAGGAACAAAAACAGTTTTCGTAAAATTTGTGAGCATTTGAACGGTATCATAATTCCATTGAAGAACAGTTTTAGCTGTGTCTATTTCATGATCTAAATCGATAAATGGATTATACAAACCAATAAAATATATAGGTGATTCAGTATTGACCGAGCGAATGGTCGATAAAATGGACTGTAAGTTATGTAAAAATTGTTCTTTAATTTCTTCTACTTTTTTCTCATCATAGGCTATTAATGTTTCTCCTGATTGAAATAAGTCATTACCACCTATTGTCATCATAATGATGGATGCTTGTCCTAGTTGACGTTGGACTTCTTTTTGTTGAACCAACTCTAGTAATTGCGGAGATCGTAAACCTTTGACCGCTAAATTTGTAACGTTAATATCTTTATCCGTTCTTTCTTTTATTAAATCAATAAAGTAACCAATATAACCTTTTCCGAATGAATCTCCTGTTCCTCTCGTTAATGAGTCTCCAAGCGCAACAATTTGAATCGTATCATTATCATTCTTGGCTATTGTGGCATCATTTTGTACTTCAATTTCTCCCGCTTCTACATTTGTTCGGTCAAACATTAAATAAATTAAAGCTGACATCCATAACAATAAAGAAATAACGGAGGTAATCATGAAAATACGGACGGTAAAAAATTTCAATATAGCCCCTCCTTCCATCTTTCATTTCGAAAAATTATATATCATCTTTCATTTCGAAAATTTATATATGGTAAAGTTTATCATATCAAACGAAATTTACCTATTCAAAAGAGTGGGGTGTCATAAATATTAACCCTTTCATCATACATTTATAACGGTAGATATGCTAATAAAGGAGTCAATAAAAATGAAAAATGGGTTGATGTTTTTTGGTTTTATCACAATTTTAAGTGTCATTGCATTTTTGAATGAATTCAATTTTTCTAACGAAGATAATCCAGTAGATGTGCCTGTCATTCATTTCAATTTTGAAGATAACGAAGAAGAAAGTAAAACTCACATCCCTATTCTCGAATATCGTTTAGACAAAAAGGAAGAAATTGATGGATATATAGTAGAAACCTACCGAGAATTTGAAATTTATAAAGATGAAAACGGGAAAGTGATTCAGACGATACCTACGGAAAACTATGAGTTTATTAGGTATAAAAAATATTAATGCAATGTCTTATCTTCTTCATGATTTTATTCCCTCAAATCATTTTAACCCCTATCCTTTGGCTTTTCACTATGCATTATTGTTAATAGATTCCCATTCTTATATTCTTTTTTTCCTCTTTTTTGAAAAATATCAATAGGACGTAGATTTACAAGAGGATTTACCTTTCAAAGTATTTTTTTCCTATCGAAAAAGGACAATTAACCATTATATTAGCCCAACATAAAATGTTTATATGCTCTAATTGATACAGGCTAACGTAGAAAGGATGATAAGGATGTGTGGGATCACCGGCTGGATAGATTTTCATAAAAATATGAATAACGAAAAAGAAACACTCCATAAAATGACAGAAACATTATCTAAACGCGGTCCCGATGCAACACAAATTTGGACCAACACTCATGTAGGCTTTGGTCATAAACGGTTGATTGTCGTAGATCCTGAAGGTGGAAAACAACCGATGACAAGAGAAAAAAATGGTTATCATTACACCATTTGTTACAATGGAGAGCTATATAATACAGAGGATATTCGTAAAGAATTATTGAAAAAAGGATATACTTTTCAAGGACATTCAGATACAGAAGTTCTTTTACAGGCATACATCGAATGGGAAGAAAATTGTGTAGAATGGTTAAATGGAATCTATGCCTTCGCTGTGTGGGATGAAAAAAACAATCAACTCTTTATTGGACGAGATCGTTTAGGAGTCAAACCTTTATTTTATGCAGAAATTAATAACGGTTTTATATTTGGATCTGAATTAAAAGCGATTTTAGCTCACCCAGATGTGAAGACGCAGATTGACCGAGAAGGATTGAACGAAATTTTTGCTTTAGGTCCATCCCGTTCTCCAGGATCAGGTGTATTTAAAGGGATTAAAGAGTTAAGGCCTGCACATGCATTAACTTTATCTCCTAATAAAGGGTTAAAAATATGGCGCTACTGGAATGTAAAAAGTGAAAAACATATAGATTCTTTGGAAGAAACCATTGAAAAAGTTCGCCACTTGGTAACTGATGCCGTTCAAAGACAGTTAGTTTCAGATGTTCCGTTATGTACATTTTTATCTGGCGGAGTTGATTCAAGTTCTATTACTGCTATAGCTGCCATGGAATATGAACGAACAGGAAAAGGCCCTCTTCATACATTCTCTATCGATTATGAGGGGAATGATCTATTTTTCCAAGCGAATGAGTTTCAACCAAATTCAGACACAACTTATATCCATCTGATAACGAAAAAATTTCAAACCGTTCACCATAACTATATGATTACACAAGAAGAGTTAGCGCATTATTTAAAAGAAGCCGTTCATGTAAAAGATTTACCTGGTATGGCAGATATTGATTCATCTTTGCTTTGGTTTTGCGAACAAATAAGGAAAGATTTTGTCGTTGCTCTTTCTGGTGAGTGTGCCGATGAAATTTTTGGTGGGTATCCTTGGTTTCATCGTCCAGAAGATTTGAAAAGAGCCGGTTTTCCGTGGATGAGATCGATTCAAGAACGAAAAAATTTATTGAAGGAAAGCTGGCAGAAAAAATTAAAGATGGACGAATATATGATGTCTAAATATAGAGAAACCGTTCAGGAGACTCCTAGATTAGATGGAGAAAATGAAAATGAGGGACGAAGAAGAGAGTTATTCTATTTAAACATGGTTTGGTTTATGACGACGTTATTAGATCGAAAAGATCGAATGAGCATGGGAGCGAGTTTGGAAGTTCGAGTTCCTTTTGCTGATCACCGTCTCGTGGAGTATGTATGGAATATACCATGGGACATGAAAATGTACGAAAATCGAGAAAAAGGTCTTCTCCGTAAAGCATTGGAAGGATTATTGCCTCACGATGTCCTTTACCGTAAAAAGAGTCCTTATCCGAAAACTCATAATCCAACATACGTTCATGAAGTTAAAGTGTTGTTAAATCAAATTTTAAAAAACCGCGATTCAGTTCTTTACGAATTTTTCAAAGAATCTAAGCTTAAAGAAATCATTGAAACAGATGGTGCCTCTTTTAAGGAACCTTGGTTTGGCCAACTAATGACTGGACCTCAGTTATTAGCCTATCTCGTCCAACTTCATATTTGGTTTGAAGAATACGGAATCGAGCTTATCGATGGATAATAGATTTGGTAAAGAAATATAAAGGGTGTTTCTGATTGGAAACACCCTTTTATACATGAACATTGGTTTACGTGTTAACAAACACAACCTATTATGATTAACAAAATAAATAACACAACAAGTAAGGAAAAACCTCCACCAAATTTATTCCCCATCCTTACACCTCCATTAGGTTTGATATAGCCTATGTCAATCGTCATGTGATTGATTGGGCGAATAACTAAAACGATTGAAAAACGAATTTTCATTCAATAGCCTCTTTTGATTTCTTGTCTTTTATTTCAATTGTTCGATATAATAAATGTGATTGATTTTTTTTTGAAATTTTTGAGGTGAAACGGATGAAGCTTGAAGGTTGGTTTGCGGGATTTATCATCTTTTGGGTATGTGTATTAGTATTTATGTTTGCAGTTGGCGGATATTTTATGTTCCGCAAATTTTTAAAACGACTCCCTAAGGCGGACGGTAAAAGTGATCTAGATTGGGAAGAATATTATGTAAATGAAACAAGACATTTATGGGGTGAAAAAGAAAAAGAACTATTAGAAGAATTAGTTAGCCCTGTACCAGAATTATTTAGAGATGTAGCACGACAGAAAATAGCGGGGAAAATTGGTGAATTAGCACTAAAAGAAAAAGCCGAGGCGATTACTACCGATTTAATCATAAGAGGATATATTTTAGCAACCCCAAAAAGAGACTATAAATTTTTAAAGAAAAAATTAGTGGATATGAACATTGACTTTTCCTCCTATCAGGAATTGTTTCAATAAAATTTAAGAGCAAACAAACGGTTCCATGAACCGTTTGTTTTTTTATAGCACTTTCCTCACCTATGAAATATTTTAATTATGAATCTTTCAATTTTTTTAATTTTTTTGATATAATATTCAAAGTTCCAAATTTTAGATTGTATTGGTTATGCGGAAACTTATTTGAAAAAAGAAAGAGTTTCATTATTTAAGAAGAATGGTTGATTTAGTGAAATAATTGGTAGATTTGATTTCATTTGAAAGATATATTAGGGGGAAACATCTTGTATAAATTAAAAAGAAGTTCATCTATATTATTAACACTAGGAGTTGTACTTATTATTGGATCATGGGTATTCTCATTTTCCTTTGGTTATGCGTTAAAAGATTATTTTATTAAACCTAGAGATGCGTTTTTATTAGGACAATCCATTGAGACGTATTATTTAATGATTGTAGCTTTTGTTTTATTGGGAATATCGCTCATTATATTGTCCATCGATACAAAGCAAAAGAGGAGAAAAAATCTTTGGGCATTCCCTATAATGACCATAAGCATAGTACTCTTTTTCATAAGCTACAACAGTTACTATTATGCTAATGATCAAAGAATTGCCAATAAAGAATTATTTTCATTGAAGAAACAAGAGTATCAATGGTCTGAGATTGAAAAAATGGAGTTTATCTTCCACATTGTTGAGGGCGGAAGCCAAAAGGGAGCAGCCATCAAAGTTTATCCGAAAAACGGAGACCATCCAATTTATATTGAATGGGACCAATATATTTTTTTTACACGCTATCGACTAGAAAAATTAGTGTTAGATCATGGAGGAGAAGTTAAAACAGTCATTTTAGATAAAAGAGAAAAATAAAACCATCCAGAATATTTTTCCGGATGGTTTTTCCATTTAAATCGTATTTGGTTCGATTGTTCCGTTTGTTTGAGACAATAGTTTCCGAAATTGAATATACATGGCGATTCGCCACGGAACTATCATGCCAAAAGCTAATAACCAGAACATTCCTGTTAACTCTCCATAGTCGATGCTCGAACTTAATAATAGTTTCAAAACTAAACGAATCAGTAATAGGCCAATTAAAATAAACGGAAATGCTTTTGATCGTTTTAAATAAATATCTTCCCCACGAACTTCAAATTTACTTGTTTTGATTAAAACGATGGAAAAAAGAAGTCCGACAGAAACAGCCTCTAATATCTCAATAGGAGTAACACGAAAGGCTGGAAAAAGAAACATAGCTGCTCCTGTTGACATAAATATTGGGGGTAAAATTATTTTTTTGGCTGTAACGGGATGGCTAGAAGCTTTCATCCGTACAAAAATCACTAAAAATCCCATTAATATGGCAAAAATGGTTGAAGCTATAATCACGCTTCCTCATCCTTTTTGTTAAATTTGTCTTTTTCTATTATATACAAATCCTTGAAAATCGCAAATAATCCTATAAAAGAGAAATCCACTTGTTCTCAAGTGGACTAAATAACTGTTACGAAAAATAGGTGGTGAAAGAGAAAACACTATTTCATAAATATTAAAAACCGGTAAATCCACCGAAAATCGGCTCTAAAAAATTGATAAGTTTGGTCATCCAGTCAAAATATAATACGATTCCCATCACGATCATAAGAATTCCGCCAATTTTTACAATCAATTGACTATGTTTTTTTATCCATTTCAATTTTCCGATAAAAAATGAAAGAACAAAGAATGGAACGATAAATCCAATGGCATAAGCTGTTAAATAAACAACACCCGAACCGGGATTAACAGCAGCCAATGTTATTACCGCTGCCAGAATTGGTCCCATACAAGGCGTCCAACCCGCCGCGAATGCCATTCCAATTAAAACAGAACCAAAATAACCGCTTGGACGATGTTTAAATTCAATTCTACGATCCTTCATTAATACTTCTGGTTTAAATACTCCAAATACCATTAAACCAAAGATGACAATTAAAATAGCACCGATTTGTCGAATCAACTGTCCGTAATCGATAAAAAATTCACCAATGAATGATGTTGCAAAACCTAATGCGATAAAAATGATAGAAAATCCAATTATGAAAAATATCGTATGTAACATGCTTCGTTTTTGCAGCATGGCGTTTTCTTCTTTTAAATCCGATACACTCATGCCTGTAATATAAGATAAAAATGCTGGATATAACGGCAAACAACACGGGGATATAAAGCTTAAAAATCCTGCCCCTAAAGCAATAAAAACATTTATATCAGATGCCATAATAACACCTCCTGTCCATCGTAACTTCATTTTACCAGATTGAAACATAAAAAGAACAAGTAGATCGTGAAGGTTTTGTGAAGTGATATCTTAAAATCAGTCCATAAATCAATCTTTTAAAAACTTTTAAGAAAAAAAGTGGTTCAAACCTAAACGATTTGAACCGAATAAACCATTATATTACATAACGATATTAGAGAGTTTTTCACCGTTTTGCAATAAATACATTTTATGATATAAACCACCTTTTGCGAGTAGTTCTTGATGAGTCCCTCGTTCAACAATTTCTCCTTTATGCAACACTAATATTAAGTCAGCATCTTGAATCGTTGATAATCGATGGGCAATCGCAATAGTCGTTCTTCCTTTTCTCATTTTTTCTAATGCTATTTGAATCGCTTCTTCTGTTTCTGTATCAATATTTGCAGTTGCCTCATCCAACACTAAAATTTTTGGATTCGTTGCTATTGTTCTGGCAAACGCTATAAGTTGTCGCTGACCACTAGAAAACGTTGATCCTCTTTCCGTAACTTTTGAATCATATTTTTGAGGCAATTTTTCTATAAAAGAATGCGCTTGGACAAATTTAGCCGCTTCAACAATTTTTTCATCGGAAATGGATTGGTTGTGAAGTCGAATATTATCTTTGATTGTGCCATAAAACATAAACGGATCTTGCAATACTAACCCCATTTTCGTCCTTAATTCTTCCATCGGATATTGTTTGATCGATTGTCCATCAATGAGAATGTCACCTTCGAAAAATTCATAAAACCTCATTAATAAATTGATAATGGAACTTTTTCCGCTTCCGGTATGACCAACTAACGCTACCGTTTCCCCAGGTTTTGCTTTAAACGATATATTTTTTAATACCTTTTGTTTTCCATCATAAGAAAACGAAACATTTTTAAATTCAATTTCTCCATGTTCAATGGAGATAGGTTTAGGATTGTTCGGTTTTGGTGATACTTCTTTTTCATCTAGAAGTTTAAATACTCGAGAAGAAGCAACAATGGCTTGTTGATATAAACTTAATCGCTGCATCACATTATTCACAGGTTCGAAAAATCGATCTAAATAGCTGACAAAGGCAAATAGTACTCCAATTTCTATCGGTTCATTCAGCGATGTAATTCCGAAGAAACTTAATACGATGATTATGGCTAATGTGTAGACAAGATCGATTGCTGGGCGCAATAATAATCCGTCCATTTTAATGTTTCGCATCCCAGCTTTATAATGTTTTTCATTGATTTCTTCAAATTCTTCTCTTAAACGTTTTTCTTGTCTAAAGACTTGAATAATTCCCATACCTTGTAACGATTCGTTTAATTTAGCATTTAATTGACTTAAGCGTTCCCATAAATCTTGATAAAAAATCGAACTATATTTCCGATATGTTCTCATAATCATAAAAATAATTGGCAATAAAACTAAACAGAATAAGGCTAGTTTAGAATTCAATATAAACATCGACACGAAAATTCCGATAAGCAAAAAGGCACTTTGGATAAATGTTGCAATCACCGTTACAAACATATCTTTAATAGCTTCTGTATCATTGGTGACTCTAGAAACAATACTTCCTGCCGGTGTTTTATCAAAATATTTCATTCCTAATTCTTGAACTTTTGAAAAAACGTCAATTCTCATTTGTTGAATAATTTTCAATGCGATTTCTTGGAATTTTAATAGTTGAAAATAACTAATGATGACATTTCCAACTTGAATGATAAGAAATGCCGCTGCTAATACAATGATTGGTTGTACATCAAAATTTCTAGGGGCTAAATGATCATCAATAAAAACTTTTATGATAATGGGCCCTAAAACATCCCCAACGGTTGTTAATAGAAGTAAAGCAAAAGCAAAAAATATTAATTTTAGATGGGGTTTTGTATAAGATAATAAACGAAATAAAATTTTCCTCTGTTCTTTTCCAGTCATCGCCATCGTTTGTTTATCCATAATATTATCCTCCGTGTTCTACGAGTGATTCAAGTTGCTGGCGTAAGAACATATCACGGTACCAGCCATCCATCTTCATCAATTCTTCATGAGTCCCTCTTTCACTTATCTTTCCTTGATCCATGACGATAATTAAGTCGGCATGTTGTATAGCACTAAGTCGATGGGCTGTAATAATCGTTGTTTTGCCTTCACGGTTTTCTTTTAACGCTCGTAAAATTGCTTCTTCCGTTTTCGCATCTACAGCAGATAATGAATCATCTAACACTAAAATTTCAGGATCCATCAAAATGGCACGAGCAATGGAAATCCTTTGTTTTTGTCCTCCAGATAAAGAGACTCCTCTTTCTCCAACAACAGTTTGATAACCATCGGTAAACTGTAAAATATCATCATGGATATTGGCTATTTTAGCTGCTTCAAAGATTTGTTCATCCGTTGCATTTGGATGGGCAAAAGCTATATTTTCTTTTACTGTCGCGGAAAATAAAAAGTGATCTTGTGGCACATAACCAATCGCTTTTCTTAAAGCATGTAATTGATAAAATTGGATAGGTAGGTCATTGATTGAAATGTCACCATCATACCCTTCAAATTCTCTTGTCAACAATTTTAACAATGTTGTTTTTCCAGCACCTGTTTTTCCAACAATTCCTAATGTCCATCCACGTTTTACCGTAAAATGAATATCTTTCAAAACAGGTGTAGTCTCATTAGGATACGTAAATGAATGAATACGATATCGAATATCCCCTTTTGGCATTTCATCTTTAGCTTCCGGAACATCCACTATATCTGGTACTTCAGCTAGAAGCGCTGAAACACGATCGTAAGATGCACTTCCTCGTTCTACGATATTAAATAACCAACCAAACGCAAGCATTGGCCAAATGAGCAAACCTAAATACGATGTAAAAGAAATTAACTGTCCAATAGTTAACTCATCATTAACAACATATACGGCACCAAACGCAACCGCAAGGAAATAGGAAATTCCAATAATGATAGATATGGTAGGATCGAATAATGAATCTACTTTCGCAACAGAAATATTTTTTCTCACCACATCGTCTGATAATTGTTTGAAAGATTCTATATCTTCTTTTTCCTGTCCGAACGTTTTTATGACCTTAATTCCTGTAATACTCTCCTGTGCTTTATCATTTAATGAAGAAAAGGCAGCTTGAGCATGATGAAAACGTTTATGAAGAAGGGTTCCGTACCAATTGGTTAAAATCGCCATGAAAGGCATAGGGATTAAACATATTAATGTTAATTTCCAACTAATTGTGGTTGCCATCGCTATGATGACAAATCCACCAGTAGCTAATGAATCAACAAGTGTAAGTACACCAGAACCGGCTACTTGCTGAATCGCTTGAAGGTCGTTAGTTGCATGGGCCATTAAGTCACCGATTCGCTTTCTTTGATAAAACGATTGACTCATATTCGTAAAATGTTCGTATAAACGATTTCTTAATTGTTTTGCTAGTTTGACGGAAGAACCAAAAATCATAATTCTCCAATAATATCTCAGCACATACATACTAAGTCCAGCAACAACTAAAACACCTAGCCAGAAAAATAATATTCCCCAAGTTAATGTGCGCTCTGCTATATGGTCAGCAATAATCCCAATAATTTTAGGTGGTATTAATGTTAAGATGGCGACAAGTAATAAAAAAATAGTCCCTGCAATGTAAGATTTTTTTTCTTGCTTAAAAAACCATAATAAATCGATGAATACTCTCATGTCGGTCCCCCACAATTAATGAATATAAAAACTTTTTATAGTTTACCAAAAATTATAATAATAAGAAAGATTATTAATTAGATACAAAGAATGAATTTTTCTACAACTTTCGATGGAGGAAAAATAAAAAATCACCCTCCTAGCCCAACGTGGATAAAGAAAGGCGATTTTTTATGAAAAATTATTTTAAGTTTTGTTTGTTCATCGCATTCATCATTTGATTGATTTTCTTTTGCGATGGTTTCATTCCCATTTGCATCATCATAACTTTTAACATTTGTTCGTTAATTGGTGGATTTTTCTTTAAGTAGCTCATCATATATTTACGAGCGATGAAAAATCCTAGTGCGACCCCAGCTAACAAAGCCAGAACACCGACTAGAATAAGTTCCCACATAGATTATTTCCTCCTTCATGTTGTCTACCATACAGTGTACTAAACCATTGTCCATTATACAATATTTGAAAAAATTTTTGTTATGAATTTATATGAGTTTTCGTTTCTTTAGAGGTTTTAGCCATCCATAACGAAAATGTTCTGTATCAGAGGCAAAAAAATTATATTCCGTCTTCCGCAAAGCTTCTATAAATACCATTTCCGCTTCAAAAGTTCCATTTGATTCAATGAACAATAAATTTTCTTTAATTTGCAGTTGAGCCTGTCCACTTTTTCCGCAAATATAGTATATACCATTTTTAACTTCATAATCTTTTCTTTTTTGTAATTGGGACATTAATTGTGTATGTATCCGTAAAGTTGGAATCGGTTTTGTAATGTAATCTATTTGTTTTTTTAAAATATTTTTAAACTCACCAGTAGATTGCTTATATTCTTTGAAAAGGTTGAAGAAAATTCTTTCACGACCGTAAAAATATTTGGCAACGAAGTCTTCAATTAAATACAATTCATATACCCTCAACCACGTCCCCCCCTTAATAATCATCCGTTACTCCCATTATAAAAATTTCTTGTTACGGAACTTGTCAATATATGAAAAAATCTTTCGTTTCTTTTGTCGAATCTTCTTTTTTTAATTATACATAAAGCTCGCCAAAAAGATAACGATTTATTCGGAATTTATAGAATATTTACAAAAAAATTAAAGCTTGCCTTATAATATTGGCAAGCTTTAATTTATACGTCTTATTTTGAAAGTAATTCTTTTACTTTTTTCACGATGTTTTCAACAGTGAATCCGTATTCTTCCATAACTTTATTACCTGGAGCGGATGCACCAAATCGATCGATCGCTAATACGTCTCCATCTAGTCCAACATAACGTTCCCAACCAAGTGACGCCGCCATTTCAATTGCTAAGCGTTTACGAACATGAGGTGGTATGACTTTGTCTTTATAAGACTGATCTTGTTTCTCAAAACGATCCCATGAAGGCATACTTACAACAGAAACATCAATACCTTCCTCTAGCAACACTTTTTGAGCTTGAACAGCTAAATGCACTTCGGAACCTGATGCTAATAAAACGGCTTCCGGAGTTTCTTTTTGAGATTTGGAAATGATATAGGCTCCTCGTTCTACTCCTTCTTTTGCCATTTCGTTTGTACCCTCAATGGTAGGCAATCCTTGTCTTGTAAGTACTAGTGCCGTTGGGCGATCTTTTGAAGTCATTGCCACTCTCCATGCAGCAACTGTTTCGTTACCATCAGCTGGACGAATGACTGTTAAATTTGGCATTGCACGTAATGAAGGTAATTGCTCTATAGGTTCATGTGTTGGTCCGTCTTCCCCTACAGCAATACTATCATGGGTAAACACGTACGTAACTGGTAAATTCATTAATGCAGCTAGACGTATAGCTGGGCGTAAATAATCTGAGAATACAAAGAATGTACCACCAAATACACGGACGCCTCCATGAAGAGCCATTCCATTCATTGCTGCACCCATCGCAAATTCTCTTACACCAAACCAAATATTTCTACCTTCATAAGAATTCGGTAGAAAATCTCCGGATTCTTTAATCATCGTATTATTAGAACTTGCTAAATCTGCTGAACCTCCAATTAAATAAGGAACATTTTTAGCAAGTGCATTGATCGACTCTCCACTAGATGCACGGCTAGCTAAAGATTTTCCTTCCTCATAGACAGGTAAATCTTGATCCCATCCTTCTGGAAGTTCCCCGCTAATAGCTAATTTTAGCTGTTTCGCTAATTCAGGATATTTGGTTTCATATTGTTTAAATAATTCATTCCATTCTTGTTCTTTTTTCTCACCTTGAACTTGTACTAGTTCACGGAAACGATCATAGACTTCATTTGGTACATGGAAATCTTCTTCGAAAGTCCATTGATAATATTCTTTTGTTAATTTTAATTCTTCAGCCCCTAGTGGAGCACCATGAACCGCAGATTTTCCTGCCTTGTTAGGAGAACCATAACCAATTACAGTTTTTACTTCAATGAGTGTCGGACGATTTAAGTCTTGTTTCGCAAGTTCGATGGCTTTTGCGATTTCTTCTAAGCTGTTTCCATCCTCCACTCGTATGTATTGCCATCCATATGCTTTAAAACGCATTTCTACACTTTCAGAAAATGCTTTATTTAAATCCCCATCTAAAGAGATATCATTAGAATCATATAATACGATAAGACGTCCAAGTTTTAAATGTGCAGCTAAAGAAGCAGCTTCTGCTGAAACTCCTTCCATTAAATCGCCATCTCCGCAAATGCTGTATGTAAAATGATCGATAATATTCAAATCATCTTTGTTATAAACAGTTGCAAGATGTCGTTCAGCCATAGCCATTCCTACAGCCATTGCAATCCCTTGACCTAAAGGACCTGTAGTTGCTTCAACACCAGGTGTATGACCATATTCTGGATGTCCAGGAGTACGGCTTTGCCATTGACGGAAATTTTTAATATCATCCATCGTTAAGTCATAGCCGGATAAATGTAATAAGCTATAAAGTAACATCGATCCATGTCCAGCAGATAAAACGAAGCGATCACGGTTAAACCAACTTGGGTTTTTTGGGTTGTGATTCATAAATCTTGTCCATAACGTATATGCCATCGGAGCAGCACCCATTGGCATTCCAGGATGTCCGGATTTAGCTTTTTCAATGGCATCAATAGATAAAGTACGTATTGCATTAATAGAAAGTTGATCGATACTGTCAAACATTGGAAACATCCCTTCCTATATTTTCTTACTCCTCTATAATATATGTCTTAAGCAATGAAGACAATAAAAGAAGTATAGTTTTTTCATTCTCTATTAGTTTTAATGAAAAATGGGTTCTTATACGATAATAGTTATATTTTCTTCAACATTAAAAAAGCAAACGATGACTCGTTTGCCGAAAGTAACTAATGAAAATTAATGAAGTCTCTTATTTTTCATTTGTTTTATTTTGTCTGGAGTTACGTCATTTCCGTTAGGATCAATAATCGTTACATTTTGAAGAGTGTTTTTCATCGATTGACGGAACGCTTGTAAATATTCACTCCGAAGTTTTGTTTGTTCTTTAGCTTCTTCCATCGTTAGCCCTTCATTTTTTGCTTTTTTAGCTAATTCATTAATTCTCTTTATTTTATCTTTCGATAACATCGGTAAGATTCTCCTTTTAAATGAAGTGACAAAGTCATCTTACAAGAAAATTACTAGAGAATCAACTTTATAGCTTTGAACTTGATGGATTCATTCTTTCATATTCTTGAAATCGGCGATGAACGGTAGCCTTTGAAATATCGTATCCAAATCCCCTTAAAGTAGAAGCGATTTCCGCAAATGTTAATCCTTTATTTCGCAATTGGATAATTTCATCAATGGGAACTTCTTTTTTATCCCTACCACCAGAGGAAGAACGATTTTTAAAATTTTTCTCTGGTTGATAACCTTTTTCGATTGCTTTTTTCATCCCACGCTGAATTTTAATATTATGTATTTTTCTTTGATACTCTTCAACGAGACTAACAATTTTCAAAACCATTGAATCGGATTCAGATAATTTTAACTCTCCGTTCTGATCAATTGTATATAAAGAAATTCCTTCTTTCATTAAACAATGTAAAAGAACAATTTTAGCATTTCCTCTTCCAAGTCTTGTTTCATCTTGTATAAGCAATATATCAAAACTACCGTCTTTCGCCATTGATAATATTTTCAACATCCCATCACGATCTAAGTCATATCCGCTTGCTTTTTCCAATACCGTATCAACAATTTGAAAACCAAATTTTTTAGCAAAATGGGTTAATTCCTCTTGTTGCCTAATTAATGAAGTTTCTTGAGTATCTTTATTAGTACTAACTCTACAATAGATGATTGCTCTTTGATTATTCATTATTCATTTCCACCTGCAAGATGTCGAATATCTAGATGATCTTTTTGAATAGGAAGTACAATTTCCGTACCCTTTTCTAATCGAAAAGTTTGTAGTTGATTTTCTTTTTTTACCCATAGAATAAATTCATCAGTATCCATATTGTGAAGATGTTTATATTGTTCAGCCATTTCCCATAAATTTTCATGATCTCCAGCTACAATTGTAACAAAATCTTCATGTGTAGGGACCATAGAAAATCGGTTAATCATTATATATAAACATACGAACGAAATTAGCATGAAAATAATTACAAAAGAAAAATTTGACCATATTTTTTTCACTACCATGATTTTCACCTCATACGAATATATGTTCTGTTTGATAATTTAATTTTATACAGAACATATGTTTGTGTCAACAGAAAAATTCGAACTTATGTTTGTATCTATTTCCAAAACATGCTACAATGTAGTTAATTAATAGTCGTTGAGGTGTGCTATATGACTAAATTATCTAAACGTCAACAAGAAATATTGGAATATATTAAAGATTCAGTACGTGAAAAAGGATATCCGCCTTCCGTAAGAGAAATTGCCCAAGCAGTGGGGCTTGCATCTAGCTCAACGGTTCATGGTCACTTAGCAAGATTGGAAAGCAAAGGTTTAATTCGCCGTGATCCAACAAAACCAAGAGCCATAGAAATATTAAATTTAGAAGAAGATAATATTCCAACCATTCCGGTACGAAATGTCCCAATTATCGGAAAAGTTACAGCAGGACAACCCATTACCGCTGTTGAAAATATAGAAGAATATTTTCCTCTACCAGAAAGTTTCGCACCGCATGACGAACAAATCTTCATGCTAGAGATTATGGGAGACAGTATGATTGAAGCGGGGATACTTGATGGGGATTATGTCATTGTTCGCCAACAAAAAACAGCTAACAACGGTGATATTGTTGTCGCAATGACCGAAGACGATGAGGCAACAGTCAAAAGATTCTTTAAAGAAAAAGATTTTATTCGCCTACAACCAGAAAACTCCTCCATGGATCCTATCATTGTTCGTAACGTATCTATTTTAGGAAAAGTCATTGGAGTTTACAGAAGAATTCATTAAAGGACTTTTTTGACCATCCGACAAGGATGGTCTTTTCATATTTGATGAAATTATGTGACATTTTAATAGGTAAATAGGACCACAAAGGAAATTAATGGATAAATAGTGCAATTGTCGGTTGAAGAAATTTATAAAGTTTTATTAAATATCGAATGACGAAAAATATACGAGAAAAATATAGAATTGTTTACATATTTGTAAAAAAATGTAGTTTTTATAGTGCCCATTTAATAAAAAATTTTATTTTTTTAAAAATTAATATTATATTAAAATATATGCTTTTTTTCATGGAAAGGGGATGACAATTTTGCATATAGGCAAAAGATTGTCTTATCTTCGAAAAAAATCGGGACTTTCTCTCGATCAAGCAGGCGCCGGAATCCTCTCATCGACACATTTAAGCAATATTGAGAATGGACGATTTTACCCTTCAGAGGATATACTAATATTACTAGCGAGGAAATACGATGTTCCAGAAGATTATTTGTTGTGGTATGAAAAAAGAGATGCATCGATTGATCAACCACTACGTCAACTCCTATATCTGATTTTCACAGATTTAAAGAAAGCAAAAGAGATCGTAGATTACATCGATCATAAAGGCTACATATCCAACATCGAGCAAGAAACACTGTTTATAATATTAAAAACTTGCTTTCTCATTAAATCTGGTGAACCTTACGAAGAATTCTTCTCGCTAGTAAAACACTATGTAACGGAGGGTGATGTCAGTTATCCAAGTTACATACATCAATGTTATGTCTATTTGTTGTCTCTTCAATATTTTGAAGTAAAAAATTACGAGCAAAGTCGAAAATATTTAGAAACTTTGAAAAGGTATGACTTACCTACTAAAATTAGAGCTATTATTGAATTTAATATTCTAATCATCCTTCACCACTTAAACAAAAGAGTTCATGCAATTCAGCATGCAGAAAAGGCATTACTTTTATTCTTTAATAACCATTTATGGGAATTTATCGCTGAAACTTATAACATATTATTAGGAATATACTGGAAAGAATCGGACTATGATTCTGCTTTAAATTATGCATACAAAACTATGGAAATAGCAAATACCTACAATTTTTTAGAGGTAAAAACTCGTTTACTTCATAATATAGGAGTAATCTATAAATCTAAAAAAGACTATCAAAAATCAATTGATTATTTTCAAAAATCAATCGAATTAAAAGAAAAACTCGGCATTGACCCAAGTAGTTCTTATTGGTCAATTCTAGACATCTACACCACAACTAATCAAGTTGAAAAGTTCAATGAATTAAAGAAACAAATTAAAAATAATAAAAAAGAATATTTACTTTTAGAAATTAAATTAGATTCATCAAAAATACCTTCTTTATTAGAGAAATTATTATTGCTAGCAGATGAATTTGAGTCTAGAGGTCAATTACAATATTCATACGAAATTTATCATGAATTAAGTGCTTATTATTTTAAAAATAGAAAATATAAATTAGCAGCACAGTTATATCAAAAAGAATTAAAATTAGTAAAAAAATCGAAAGGGGATGTTTTATTATGAAAAAAATATTGAAGGGAATTCTTGTTATTGCTGCATTAGCTACACTAGTTTACAGCGTGCCAAGTAACAACACAGCTGCAGATGAAATCGAAGTTCCAAAAATTAGATCAATCAAATTTGATGTATAATAAAAGCCGGTTAGTACCGGCTTTTATTATTATAGATTCTTTGTAAGTTTGGATCATAGCCTAAAAAACTAGAAAGACATTCCAATAAAAGAATCATCTACAACTTTATAAATAAAATAATTTTTAAAATAATTTTTTTAACTAAAATTTGTTAATAGTCTAATAATATATATCACTTTATAATCTAAATTTTATTTTTTCCTCTACTTATTCTTTACTTTACAATTTCCTCTCTTATAACAACACCTATTTTTTAACAAATAACTAATTCCTTTTTTGATATGGATAATTCCCCCTCCTCTAATCAATACTAATATAACGATTATGTACTTTGTGTTGGAGGTGGATGTTTTGAATCAACTGACATTAAAGGAGTTAACTTTGATTGAAGATGAAATTCGTGGTGAAGAAATTATTGCTAAAACGATGAATTGGTGTGCATCACAATGTAAAGATGGAAACATTCGTCAAATTCTTGAAGACCTTGCTGAAACTCATCAAAGAAAAATTGCAGATTTATCCCAATATTTTAACCGTTCTAAAAACATTCAATAATGAAAAAAGGAGTGACGAGATTTGCCAAACAATATAGAAGGTCGAGGGCTTACAGATCGAGAAATGGTCCAACTTTGTTTAGACTTAGAGAAGAATCGGTGCAGGAGCCTTTGCAATACCATGCTAGAAACCGCTCATAAAGAGCTTCGCGAAATTTACGAACAATGTTTTGCAAATGCTTCAAAAAACCATTTTATCCTTTTTCAATTATTGAGTGAAAAAGGTTGGTACAAAACAGAAGTGGCAACCGTTGACCAAATATCAAAAATTCAAGATAACATGCAAAACAACTTACATCCCGATGACCATTTTGCTTAGGAGGCTTCATACTTTGAAAAAATCAAAAAAGAATGTGAACAATATTGGACAAAAAAGTAGTGAAATGAATGCGATGGATCAAGGTTTAAATTTAGTTTATCAAACTGTAAATCAAGCAACAGGAATGGACAAAGGAAATGATGGAAAAATAACAAAATCTGATTAAATAGCATTTCTAGTTTTAAATTTTCTAAAGTATTTTTAATTCAAATAGTTAAATTTCAGCACTTTTAAACTTACAAAAAAATCGCCCAAAACGTTTGGGCGATTATCAAAATCATTTGTCATTCTCTTTTACTATGCTTGGCTAGTACGGTGTTAATTTTTATCCCTCATATTTCGAACTAATTCAAATGCACCTGTACTTGCTAAACCAGAAGCTAGTCCACCTAATAAAATTTCTGGTGTAAATGAGCCGCTATTGATCCAAACATTTAATACAACACCTAAAACACCTAATATTAGTGGAATATACTTGTTTGGAATAAAGTCTAAACTATTCTTGATTATATACCCAACAGCTAAACAAATTGCCGCAACTATTGCCACAACGTATTCTGATAAAATTTCCATAGAATTCTCCCCCTCCCCATTTTTTACTAGTTTATGCACGCCGTAAACAAGCTGACTCGGCTATAAAAAAAATAATCAAAATCTACTAGAAATATTCCATTTTATTTAAAACCATTTGTTTAATTTAGAACAATCCTACTGAATTTTTTACTAGAAATATCGTTTCAATTGTGTAGGTTAAGTTGGTAATTTTGAAAAAGATGTATAATTAACAATTTGAAAAAACTTGCTATCTAAATCATTTTGTGAATAAATGTGTAAAACAAGTGATTGTTAAAACTCGTCACTCATATGCGAGATAGTCGTACGAGGAAGAATTTTTTTCAATCGAGTAGGAGGGAGCGATTAACTCCCGTCCTTTCACACCACCGTACGTACGGTTCCGTATACGGCGGTTCAATTAAGATCATTGACGCAAGTCTTTATAACTTCCGTGAATAGCTGTTCTCTTTATGCCAGTGGT
>NZ_JBYLHW010000021.1:0-35867 GCF_057747715.1 Bacillus sp. JST-5
TAAAAAATCGTCCTTTCTGTAATGTTGTGTGGTAACTTCATTTTACTAGAAAGGACGATTTTTTTGTGCATTTTTTTTAAAAGTGAAAAATGAGGGGCTCCAAAAAGTCAGTTACCCTGACTTTTTGGACAGCCCCTAATTTTTTACATTGAATGTTGGAATGAGAGTATTTATCAACAATGATTACCGCATTTACTGTGTCGTGTAAAAAATAGCGAGAATCAATACGACTCTCGCCAAACTATTTATATTTAAACTTTTACTATATATACATCGAACCCATTACTTTTTGCTCGATCAGCCATTTGTTTAGCATTCTGATAATTGGAAAATGCTCCAATTTGAACTTTCCACAAACCTTTCTCTTGGAATACATATGTCGAAAATCCTTTTTGACGTGCTTTATTGGCAAGAGAATCTGCGTTTGCTTTATACTTAAATGCTCCAATTTGAACTTTATAAAGAATATTGGTACCACTACTTTTTCTTTTCAAACCGAATGCTGCTTCCAATCCTTTTACATGACCTCTAGCTATTTTTTGTATAAATGAAGCATCTTTTAGTTTGGAAGCATCTGTCGAATTATCAATAAAACCATTTTCCGTCAGTAAAGCTGGCATTCTCGATTCTCGTAAAACGTGAAAATTTGCTTGTTTTTTTCCACGGTCTCGAAAGTCAACTTGACGTAAAACGTTGTCATGAATCACTTGTTGATAAGTAGTAGTTGGTGCTTTTGAATTTGGATATATATAGCTTTCAAAACCGGTTCCGCCTCCAGCATTTATGTGTATAGACAAATAAAAGTTTGCTCCCCATGAATTTGCTGCATCTGTTCGTGCTTTCAAACTAACTGTTTGATCCCCTGTCCGACTCATTTTTGTAGAAACACCTTCATATTCATTTTGTAATATTTGTTGTATATTTTTTGCAATTGCCAAAGTCAAATTTTTCTCCTGCAATCCGTTTGCTGTTGCCCCCGGGTCAGTACCACCGTGACCAGGATCAATAAAGATTTTAACCATTTTCATCCCCCCTCTTACAATATAAGAGCTTCAAGACAAAAAGGTTTGTACATTTTGTCATTTTTTTAGAGAAAGAGTAAGGGTGATAGTGCTAATTGTGTAATCATCATCCTATGAATAAATATTGAAAATAATCACTAATTTCTATAACTTTTTAGTTCATTGCTCTTTCAAAGTAAAAGGATCATGACAATAAGTACATCGCTTTCATTTATTTCGAGGGATGAAATAAAGTCACTTGTACTAAAACTTGTGGAAGCAATAACGAAGAAAGGTTATGAATGGAAATCGAATTCTCATTTAAAATGGAACATAATAAAACTTTACTAGAATGAAAATATTGATTACACAAAAAACCCCTTCCAATAATGGAAAGGGTTTTGTATTTACTCTTTATCTTCTTTCTTTAATTGAAATTTATCGACAAGATGCTTTAATTCTTCCGCAATGTTAGATAACATCTCAGCATTCTTTGCAATTTCATACATGGAACCATTCGTTTCTTCGATGGAGGCTGTTGCCTGCTCAACCCCTGCTGCTGACTCTTCTGAAATGGTTGCAATATGAGAAATGGAGTCGTTCATCATATTACCCTTTTCATTTATAGAGTCTAAACGTTCTGTGATCCCTTCAATATTCTGAACCATGTTCGTTACCATTTTATTAATTTCATTAAAGGTATCTCCGGTTTGTGAAATTTTCTCTTTTCCGTCCCCTACATATTGATATCCATTTTGTAATGATTCTACTACTGAACTTGTTTCTTCTTGGACATTATTTACAATCTGGGAGATTTCAACTACTGAATGACTAACTTGTTCGGCGAGTTTTCTAACTTCATCAGCAACTACGGCAAAACCTTTTCCATGCTCGCCTGCCCTTGCTGCCTCAATAGCAGCATTTAATGCTAAAAGATTTGTTTGATTCGCAATCTCTTGAATCACGTTCACTAATTGTGTGATATCACGTGATTTTTCGTCTAATCCTTGAACTTTATCCACTGAAGTTTTTACAATTGCGTGAATTTCATTCATTTTTTCAATAGATTCATTCATCAATTGTTGACCGTAGTTTGTTTTTGATAAAACCTCTCTTGAAGATTCATAAACCATTTGACCGTTTTCATTGGCTTTTTCAATTTGTTGAATAAATTCTTTCATCCCATAAGATATTTCGCTCGTTGAATGGGCTTGTGTTTCAATTCCTGAAGATAACTCCTCCATCGTAGCAGCCATTTGTTCTGTTCCTTGGCTAACTTCATTAGCAGATGCTTTTAATTCACTACTTCGGATATTTACCTCATGTGAAGAATTAGAAATATTTTGTACGATTTGTGTAATATCATGTTTTAATGAATTGACAGCGTTAATTAATTGATGAATTTCATCTTTTGATTTGGACGATAAATCATCCACAGCTAAATTTCCTTTTGAAATTTCGTTTAATTGTTGAACTGCAATTTTTATCGGATTTGAAATATTTATCGAAATAAAATAAGCAATCGCTCCACCAATGACAACTACTAATATGCTTAAAATGGAACTTATAACAGAGATATTTTTCCCTTGTGCGACAATTGCCTCACCGGAATTTATAATTTCATTTTCTCGTTGTTTCGATAATGTTTCTAAATTTTTTATAATAGCATTTGCTAAAGGATCTACCTTATTTTCTATAGCATCCTTTGCTGCTTTTTCATTTCCAACTTCATACGCTGGAATTACGTATATTTCAATGGTATTTTCCCATTCAACACTATTTTTGATTAAAGAATCTATCTCTTTTGAATTGCTCATAGATCGTATCTTTTCTTGTAATTCTTTTGTCTCATTTTTATAAGAACGATAAGCCTCTTTGTAACTCTCATCACCATTTAGTATGTATCCTCTTATTAAAGCTGTTCTTTGAGCAATTAGAAAAGCATAGCGAGAATCCGCTATCATTAATTCTAAATCTTCCTCGACCATATTTTTCGTATTTTGATTAATCATGGAGACGGAAAAAAAATTATATAGTGCCATAATAATAGTTAATAAAATAACCATTCCAAAACCGAGTAGCATTCTCTGCTTTAAACTTTTCAATTGAAAATACTTCATTAGTCGCTCTCCCTTCGAAGTGATTTCAAAAAAATCATCATTTTAATATAGTAATATAATACCATCATACAACATCCAGCTATTGAAAAAAGGGTAATAAGTATCAATTTTGTAGAATTTTCAATTTTACAGAAGATAGAAACAAAATATTTTTTACCTAGACATTAAAGGGTGAGTCGTATAAACAGCTCACCCTTTTACATTTTCATCCAATTTATGAGGTTTTTACATTTCTTGTAGTGTATATTTTCTTAAATTAGTGGACATTAACGCGAGGTCGATTTTATTTTTCACTTCTAATTTCCTTCGAACGGAAAATCGTGTGAAGCTCAATTTTCATTAGCTACGGTTTTGTCGCATGCTCTAATTCGTTTATAAATTTTTTATTCGATCTATCATATCATGGAACTTTTCTTCCAATTCTTCTTTACTTAAAGGTATAGAATTCGAAAGACTTTGTAAAAAATCATCGTCGTATCGGAGGTATGATCCATAATTTCGTTTTATATATCGCTCTGCTTCGTCAAAGCTATTGAACATTTGATCTAATTTTTGACCATCATGAATAATTTCATAACTATGATCACTAACCGGACGGATAAAGGATACTTTACCACTCCTATTTTGGTAGGCAGTACCATGCTTAGAATTTTTCACATTGTATATATTATTTTCAGGATCAGGTTTTATAGGCGGCAAATGATATACGTCGATGACTAATTGTTTAAAAGCCTCTTCAGTCAAATCACTTCCTGCAGCTTTTGGATGACCTCCTCCACCAAATCTTTTGGCAAATTCAGCAACGTTCACATCATCATGTATTGTGCGAAACCCAAGCTTCTTACTTCCTACATTCACTAAAATGATCATATCCAAATGTGGATTACGTTTATTTAACGCATTTCCTAATTCTGATAAATATTGCTCAGCATGAACAATTCCCACACAATATTCATCAATGTAAGTTTGAACGATTTGCCTATTTTTTGATTGTATATACCTTTCGATCTTATTGTCTTCTATATCTAATAGCATATTTTCCATATCTGTTAATTGAAATGAGTTTGGATGTTCTTTAATTCGGCGAATCATGTCCTCTTCAAATTGATCCCTATTAAACATAAAAAATAAATCGTTTAGCCGTTTAGCCGTTATATTTTCATTTTCATCCCACTCCCAAGTATCATATTGACGAATAAGTTCAATAAATTCTTCTAGTGCAGGATTCCTTTTAATTAACTTCTTTTCAATTAAATGATCATAAAACAAAGAAGTTGCACATGTCTTCTTACCATTTTCATATTCAACGATAACCTGCCCCCATTGGTAATTATTAAAATGTAAGGCTGTAACATGATGATCAATGACTTGTACATGTAATCCTTCTTTATATCGGTTGTCTAACAATTTTTCAACAGAATCATTTACCGCAAGATCCGTAATAAATAGCATTTTTTCATTGTTGCTACTGTCTTCTAAAAACGTTTGTACACGTTGATTTAAGTTTCTATATGAGCAGTAAACAACTTCCGCTTCATCACCAAAAGCTAGCTTTGCTATAACACCACAACCAAGTCCATCTAAATCAATGTCTGTAAATAATCGAATCATGTTATCACCTTCCAACAACTAGTTTATCTTTTATAATAGGTTTCATTCCATTACAAAAGGTTGTAAAAAATCAATATTTATGGTATTGTTAATGTTCATGAAAAAACTAGCTTGTTTTTCAAATTAAAATAATAGCTTTAAATGAAAATAATAGGCATTCTTTTCTAAATATTATCGTGTTTCAACTTATTCACACTGGATCGGCTTCGGAGCCGTAAGGATGTTTGAGAGGTAGGGCTTACATCGTTTAAGTTTATATATTAGATGAATACTACCGCGGCAAAAACATTTGAAGTTATTATTGAACCTTTTGCATTTGTATACAAAACAAACAAAGCGATCTAGGCGAACTAGATCGCTTTTTCCAAATGTGAATATTAAAAAGTGTAACAAGTTTTCGATGAAAAATGATTTTTTCAAGAATCCATTCATTCCATTAACTATCTTTTAAATCTCTTTTACAAGGATTGCAGACGTAGTTTTGCGCTGTTTACAATCATCAAATTCACTTTTATCTACAATTCCAAGTGAAATAGCAGCATTTATTTTTTCTTCATCAGGTTCTTTAATGGTTTTTATGCAATCTAGCAAATTTAACTTTTCTAATTTTTCTATCGTCTTTTCTTCATGAAACTTCTCAGATACTCGAATATTCCTCTGGAGTTTAAATTTTCGAAATAGAAGTTCACCTTTTTGATTTTCTCCAACCATTAAATCAAAGTATTGATGGAAAACTCTTTTTAAATCGTTCAGTTGTTTGTCTATCTTCTTAGCTTCTTTTTGTAATTCATAGTACCGCTCAACCATTTCTTCTGTAATCTCCAATTGTTGAACCATCTTGTCCACCCTCTTTTCACTTCTTCTAACTTATTGATATGGAAAAGAGGGTTTATTTAGACCATCGTTTAATTAGTTTGTCCAGAATTATATGTTTTATTTCTTTCAATTATTATTTTTCGTATGACTTGATTGATTACTTCTGAAAATACAATTCCAATTACAATTGCCCCAGATATTAGAAACGCTTTTGCGGATAACTGTATGGCCATATTATAATCATTTTCCACAAACTTTCTCATTGCATCATATGCAGTTCCACCCGGCACTAGTGGAATTATTCCGCCAACAATAAAAATGATGACTGGTGTACGAAATCTTTTAGCAAAAAAATGACTGATAATAGCAACAAGAAAAGAAGCTGCTAAACTTGCCGGGACTGAATCAATTCCCATCGTTGTCAACAGATAATATACTGCCCATCCACTCATCCCTGCTATCCCACAATGTATAAGTAATTTTTTTGGAGCATTAAATAACACCCCAAACGCGCTTGAGGCGAAAAAGCTCGTTAGTAATTGAACAATCATAACCATCTACTCCTAAAAAAAGATTAATACTATACAAGCTATACCTGATCCTATAGCAAAAGCAGTAAAAAATGCCTCTGCACCTTTAGATATACCTGCAACTAAATGACCAGCTATTAAATCTCTAATCGCATTAGTAATGAGCAACCCTGGAACTAGAGGCATTACAGATCCGATAATAATTTTATCTAAATCAATTCCCGTACCCATTTTCACAAATACGTATGCACAAAAGCCAATAGACAACGATGCAGAAAATTCGGAAAAAAACTTAATCCCAACAAATCTGTTCATTAATAAAAATATATAAAACCCTATTCCCCCTGATAAAAATGCAGGAATAAAGTCACTCCATACTCCACCAAACATAATTAAAAAACAACCGCTAGACAGAGCTGCACAAAATAGTTGCAACCATACGGGATAAAAAATATCTGCTTTTTGCAACTCTTTTAAATGATTAAAAGCTTCTTCTGCTGTTATTTTCTTTTCACTTAAACTTCTTGATAAGTGATTCACACGCGCAATTTTTTCAAGATCCGTTGTTCGATTGATGATACGAATCAGTCTTGTTTCTGTCTTAGTTTCTCCGTGAGCTGAAAAAATAATGGCCGTTGGAGTGGCAAAACTTTGTGGTTGTTCGATTTCCAAAGCTCTTGCCATCCGATCCATCGTATCTTCAACACGATACGTTTCTGCTCCGCTTTTTAGCATGATTTCACCGGCTAACAAGCATACTTCCATTTTTTTTATTAAATTTGATTTTTGATTGTCCTCCATTAGTAATCAAACCTTTCAATATTACCCATATGCTTAATATAAATATATATATTATAATCAGACATCGCGAACAATGCTAACATATATCAAAAGTAAAAAGACAGGGATGTAATCCTGTCTTATTGATAAATAGATTCAAATTGCACCTCATGAAGTTTTGCAAATACCCCGCCTTTTCGGATAAGTTCCTCATGTGTACCTTCTTCCTCAATCCCATTTTCAGTAACGACAACAATTCGATCTGCATTTCGAATAGTCGCAAGTCTATGTGCAATAACTAATGTAGTTCTATTTTTCGATAAATCATTCAATGCTCGTTGGATGATTTGTTCAGTTTCGGTATCAAGCGCAGATGTTGCTTCATCTAAAATTAAAATTGGAGGGTTTTTCAAAAACATCCTTGCTATTGCAATTCTTTGTTTTTGTCCCCCAGACAATTTTAATCCACGCTCACCTACTTGTGTCTCATAACCATATGGCAATGAGGCAATAAATTCTTCTAAATGTGCCTTTCTAGCTGCTTCTTTAATTTCTTCGTCTGTTGCATCTAGTTTTCCGTAAGCAATATTTTCACGAATAGTACCAGTAAATAGGAAAACATCTTGTTGTACGATTCCAATTTGAGAACGTAACGATTCTTTTGTCATGTCACGTACATCAATACCGTCGATTGTAATCGCACCATCTGTTACATCATAAAATCTTGGGATGAGAGAACAGATCGTTGTTTTCCCTGCCCCTGAAGGACCAACAAATGCAACCGTTTCACCAGATCGAATTTCTAGATTGATATTCTTTAAGACTTCCTTATGCTCATCGTATTGAAAGGACACATTATGAAATTGAATATCTCCACGTAAGGAAGGAACCTTTATTGCATTCTTTGAATCTTGTATTTCCGGTATAGTGTCAATTAGTTCAGTAAAACGCTTGAAACCAGCCATTCCTTTTGGATACAATTCCATAATCGCACTAATTTTCTCAATCGGTTTAAATAAAACATTTACATATAAAACAAAACCGACTAATTCACCGTAGGAAAGCTGATCATTATAACTCAACCATGCACCATAGACTAATACAACTAACACAACAAATCTCATCATCATATAAATGCTCGAATGAGTGATTGCCATTGTCCGATACGCAGATAACTTCGCTTTTCTAAAAAGCTTATTATCTTTTGAAAAGCGTTCAATTTCAAATTTTTCGTTCGTAAAAGATTGAACAACTCGAACTCCTGACACACTATCTTCCACTCTTGCATTAACGTCAGCAATTTTACTATACATTTCTTTCCATGCTTTATTCATTCGTATATTACAATAGGTGATTAGCCAAATGAGAAATGGAACGATAAATATAGTAACTAGTGCTAACTTTACATTAACGACAAGCATGATCCAAAAAGCACCAATAAAAGTCATTATTGCTATAAATGCATCTTCTGGACCATGATGTGCTAATTCCCCAATATCAAACAAATCATTGCTAATTCGACTCATGATGTGACCTGTTTTTGTATTATCAAAAAATCGGAATGATTGTTTTTGTACATGAACAAACAATTGCTTTCTCATATCTGTTTCAATGTTTATTCCTAACATATGTCCCCAGTAGTTGACAATATATTGAAGAAACGTACTAATTATATAGAAAGCTAATAATCCGATACTTACAGTGACAATCATTGACCAATTATTAGTAGGTAATAAATTATCAATAAATCCTTGAACGGCTAATGGAAAAGCCAACTCTAAAATAGCCACGATAATAGCACTAATAAAATCAATCATAAATAGCCTTTTATGAGGTTTATAGTATGAAAAAAATCTTCGTATCATTGAATGCTTTCTCCTTCTTTCGTGTATCTAAATATCGTTATTATATTTCGATTATTTTATTTTATCAAGATATGAACATTTCATTTAATCTCCATCAATCTACTTTTTTAAAAAATTAAGGAGATAAATCGTCTATTTCCGGGGAAATTTTTGTCAAATGAAGTAAAAAGCCCTTTCCTCTTTGTCGAAAAGATACCAAACTTTTACATAAAGAAACACGCTTCTAATTGAAGCGTGTTAATCTTCATCTTCTTCATATTCAGCAATAACATCTAAAATATAAGGTATCGTATGAGCAAATAAATTTGCTCCTTCATCAAACATTACCATTTCGACACCTGATTCAAACAGTTGCATTAATTGGCCTGCAAAATGTTCTGGATTTTGTTTAATTACTAACGTTTTTCCTTCATCATTGCTCAATCCATAGTGTTTTGCAAAGTTTGCTGCTATCTCTGCATCCGTAAATACGTAATAGCATGGAATTTGCCCTTTGTGCATGCCTATAAAAGGACGCGCTTGCTCTAAATCATCGGTCCATTTCGCAACAACCCAAAATTCATCTCCCTCTAAAAACTTGTATAAAAATTGATAAATGAGTTGTTCTTGTATGATAGGGTCCTTTGTCTCGTTTATTTCTTTTAAAAGGTTCTGTAATGACATATGTTATATATTCTCCTTGTTGTTTTATTATATTATCTGTTAATCATAACATAATTATTACGTCTAATGTACATAAAAATGTTAGAAACTTTAATATAAATATTGGACCCCTTTTCCAACTTTTTCTATCCATTCTAACTGTCTCAACCTTAATTCAAATAATGTTAATGGTTCTTTATATATTTCAGGATTGTTAGTTATATTCGCACATTCTTCTTTCTTTTCACGCAACGAATTTTTTAACGATTTCTCTATATTTATTAGTCTTTCTAATGGATTTTTTAAGCAAAAAGCTACATCTCTATGAATTCCTTTTTCAAATAGTTGGAATGGAAGAAAAAATTGTTGAATGATTTTTTCTACAATATCCTTAAAATCATCTGTTTCCATGTGATGTTTCAACTTCTTTTTCCATTGACTAGCTGAAAAATTATTCAATAACTTACTGGCTTTCATAAACATTAGTTGAGAAAATGAATTTCTTTTATATATATTAACCGGTTCAATTGATATTGAACTGCATAGACGGTCAATATCCCTTTTCCAATCGTCTATAATTTTCAGATCGGGTTGTAGTGATATCTCTGTTTTAAGCCATTTTTTCACCTTTTCTTCACTCATTAATAGAAGTTCCCTACATTCTTTTAGTTCTGCTTCACTGATTTTTATCCAGTCAAATAAAAATGTTTGATATTTTGGCAAGACCGTTTTATTGATAAACTTATTTAGCTCTTCATTTACTCGTTCGTTTAAATGTTTTTCTAACAGATGATTATCGTGATTTATATCAACCAATGACGAACACCGTTTTATTAATAAAGGAATTTCCTCATTTAAATATGCGATCAACTCATCTCGAATTAATTGAAAAGAATAATGAATGGCTTCTATCTTTTCTTCCTTTATATTTTGGATGTGTTCAATTTCACTAGTGATTTTTTTCAGTATATCTTCATTCTTTTCTATTTTATCTTTTAATTCGCTTTCTGTTTCTAATCTTTGTTTGAAGAGGTCAGCAATGATTTTACGGATAAAAAATAATTGTTTTTCCATCCTCTCTTCTTGTAACCTAACATTGTCTGCTTTAATCGTTTGAAAAAATTGTACCGTATTTTCATTTTCTTCCTTAATATTCAATAGACAAGCTTTAGCCTCGGGAACATGTTCATGAATTTTTTGGAGTAAGTGTTTTGATTGATGGTCAACTATAAAGTGGATAGGTATGTTTCGAATATAAGTTTTCACGAGAGAGAGAGTTTCGTTTATTTCATCAATGTTAATAGTACCTGAAATATAGTATACAAGCTGATCAGCTAAATAAAGGGCATTATACTCATCTTTACGTTTTTTTTGTTTTTCTAAAGGAACATGTAATAGGGCAATCTGATATTTTTTTAAAAAGGTGCTAGATGATTGATAATCCACAAACATCGGTTCATATTTGTATCGAATTTCTTGTATGTTTTGCTCGTCTCCAGGTTTTATTAAAATAACATTCTCTAAAGTTTGATATACTAATCTTTCTTTTGTCAAAGAATGAATAAAGGATAATGTATGTTCATAGTTTGATGCAATTACTAAAATCCTCTGGGTTTTATTATTTGATAATTGTTCAAATAGCCATGTCAATTGTTTATTCACAGATAAATTTTGTTTCTCAGCCCAGTTGATTAATTCAATGTATAGTTCATTCAAGATGTTAGAAACATTAATATCATTTGTTGATTGTAAAATAGCTTTTTCTGCTTGAGACAAGATTGTTGAAGAAATGGTCCCAGGAAACATGTCATTCCAAGCTAGAACAGCACCTGCTGCAAGCAATGATAAATTCTTACTTGTAATTTTCAACCAAACTGACAATAAATCAGGCATGAAGTTGTTTAGGTCTTGTATTGAATAGTTCCCATTAATAAATTGGAAGTAAGTTTTTTCGTACTGTTTCGTTAGTTCATTCCAACATGTGTATTCATCAACCCCAATATATATAAACAATTCATTTAATTCTTTTAATAGTTTAAAGGAATTGTTTTCCCTTTTATAACTTTCCCAAAGTTCAACGGCTATCTTCTCAAACGTTGAGATTTGTTCATGAAGAAGTTTATAAAATATTTTTTGAAAAACTATAGGAGAAATAGATTTAACTAACCCATTTTTAATATAACTAAATATTACATCCATCCAACGATGTTCATTTGTTCTCATATACTCATTAATGGCTAGATTTATGGCATTAACCCAGTCGTTTTGTTCTTCATAAAAATCTTGTGCTAACTTAGTTACATTAGGGTAATCGGGATCTACAGACAACGCCTTTCTAATGGTGGACTCTGCTTTTTTTACTTTTCCTGTATCCACATATAAAGAAAAAAGTTGGATCAATACTTCCATTTTTAACATCGAATTTTTTGTTTCAATTGAATGGTACAATGCTTCTGCTGTAGGAAATAATTTAAGTTGAAAATAGGCATCAGCTAAATTTTTCTTTGCCCAAGGTTCTAAGTCATTTTCTACTTGTTCCCATTTGAAAATGGCCGTTTCATAATCCTTATATCGGTAATATAATTCTCCTTGTGCAAACCGTAAATCTGATAAATTGTACACTTCTTTTTTCTGCTCTTCTAACAACCTTTCACTTAATCGTTCAATGGCATTATCATATTCATTGATTAATGTTTGGTAAAATTGTTTACGAATAAGTTTTTCTTCTATTGTCATAACCTTCCTCCACTTTCTAACGAATCATTCAATTAAAAATATGCATATGGACAAACCTTTATTCACTATTGAAAAAGAAGGAAGTTCAGACTTAATTGTTTTTCAAAAAAAAGATTGGCAAGTTGCCAATCCATTAACCGAAAAAATATTTGAATCTTAGTTGCTTCTCAAATAATAGCCTCATTCTCATATATGTCTTGTAGCATTGTACCATTTTTTTCATAGTTTATATGCCAAGATAAAGCTTTTTCAAGTACATGTGGTGTTTGACCACCTCTTGTTAATGCTTCATTATAATAATCCCATAATTGTTTCCGATACATCGGATGTGCACAGTTTTCGATAATCTTTTCTGCGCGTTCTCTCGGTGCCAAACCTCGTAAATCAGCATATCCTTGTTCAGTAACAATAACATCAACATCATGTTCAGAGTGATCAACATGGGAGACAAAAGGAACAATACTTGAGATCTTACCATTTTTGGCAATAGATTTTGTTACAAAGATAGCTAATCTTGCATTTCTAGCAAAATCGCCAGAACCACCAATTCCATTCATCATATTTCTTCCTAATACATGTGTAGAATTCACGTTTCCGTAAATATCCACCTCAAGTGCTGTATTAATAGAAATTAATCCAAGTCTTCGAATAATTTCAGGATGGTTAGAAATTTCTTGAGGTCTCATAATGAGAAACTCTCGGTATTTTTCAAAATTCGTAAAAACTTGCTTCATTTTTTCTTCTGAAAGTGTAATGGAACAACATGATGCCATATTTACTTTTCCAGCATCAATTAAATTAAATACTGCATCTTGCAATACTTCAGAATACACTTCTAAATTTTCAAACTCTGAATCAATTAATCCATGTAAAACTGCATTAGCGACAGAACCGATTCCTGACTGTAAAGGGGCAAGCTTCTCTGTCAATCTACCAGCTTTAATTTCTTCACGCAAAAATGTCATTAAATGGCCGGCCATGATTTTTGTTTCCTCGTCGGGTTGAACAATCGTAGAAGGAGAATCTTCTTGGCTTGTAAAAACAATTCCCTTAATTTTTTCAGGATCGACAGGTATTCCAATTGACCCAATTCGGTCAGATACTTTCGTTAATGGAATTGGGGAACGTTCCCCTTGTTTTCCTGGGTCATATAAGTCGTGTAATCCTTCTAATCGTTCAGGTTGCTTTAAGTTAATCTCTATAATGATAGATTTAGCATGTTTAGCAAATACATACGAGTTGCCAATAGATGTTGTAGGTATGATCATTCCATCTTCCGTTATAGAAACCGCTTCCAAAATTGCGAAATCAATAGGTTCTAGTACTTTTGCCCGAACCCATTCAGCATTATGCGATAAATGGTGGTCAATAAAAAGGATTTCTCCTTCGTTGATTTTCTTTCTCATCGTTGGATCCGCTTGGAAAGGTAGTCGTTTATGAACAATTCCAGCTTCAGCAAATATACGATCCACATCAGAACCTAATGATGCGCCTGTATAAACATTGACTTTAAAATCTTTTCTATCTTTTACTCGATTGATAAGGGCAAATGGTACCGCTTTCACATCGCCCGCACGAGTGAATCCACTTAATCCGAGAGTCATACCATTTTCTATCCACGAAGCAGCTTCTTCTGCCGTAACTACACGATCCCATAAACGTGGGTCTCTAATACGCTTTAAATTTTTTTGGTCCATACCTATCCCCCCACTAAATTCTCATATTTAGAAATATTTTATCAATTAGCTATTTAGTGGTTGGGAAAATATGAGTATATTAGTAAATAAAACGATGAACCAGAAAATCCATTGAATAAAACAGAAAATTTCAGAACCCAAGAAGCCTTCGAAAATAACTTGAATAAGACTGACTTACAGGAATTCTATCTCCATTTTTCATCTGTAAAAGAAATGTAGAATGAGTATCAGGGTAAATTTCTTCGATATGATGAACGTTTACAATAAATGAACGGTGGCAACGTATAAAATTATCTTTCGGCAAAATATATTCAAACTCTTGTAGAGAATTTTTGTGTATTCCATGAAGGTTTTGAGAGTAAACATGCGTTTTACGATCTTTAGCTTCTAAATAAAACACTTCAGAAAAAGGAATCGGTTTCCAACCATCCGATGTTTTTATCGTAACGACTGATTTTACATTAGAAACAGCCGGATAAATAGCAGTTATACATCCTTCGATTTCACCATTATGGAAAAATGGTACGGCCATTCCATGATAAGGTACGCCAAAAACATCCCGGTTAATAAATTCGGATACTTTTTGCTTACTTGTAATAGCCTTGTATGCTATCGTTCCTTTTTTAACTGGATCCTTCGGACGTATTTTTAAATCAATTCTTTTGCTTGGTCGATAGTAAATATATTCTTTAGTATTAGAAACAGCAATCGAAATTTCTTCGGAAAATAGTTCAACTAAAACATCAATGATAGAATTAAGTGATAAATGATTCATCATTGTGTACCGCCTTCTCTTTTCACCCTTTTTTAATATAAAAAGTATAAATAACGTTGAGTATGAATGCAATGAAATACTTTTTTATGAATTCTTTGTATACAGACTTCCTCATATAGTAGACTTATAATAAAAGTATAAGAAAGATAGAGAATAAATTTTCACTTGGAGGTATCTCTATGAATATCTCATTTGACCATCTCGTACATTTTACTGAAAGTCCAGAAGAGGCGAAAACAGCTTTTCAATTATTAGGTTTTCAAGCAATAAACGGAGGACAACATCCGTTTTGGGGTACATATAATTGTTTAAATTATTTTCAGGAACTTCGTTATATTGAATGGATTGGAGTTAATAATCTAGATATCGCCAAGCAATCTGAAAATATTTTGATTCAGCAGATCGTAGAAGATCAAATGAATGGTGAAGGTTTCTCCCAAATCGCTTTCAGAACGAATGATATTTTTGCAATTAAACGTTCCATTGAAGAAAAAGGTATGACTCCGATCGGTCCTTTTAATGGGAGTAGAAAAAGAGATGACGGGAAAGAAATCCATTGGTCCATGTTATTTGTAAAAGATGAAGGAAAGGACGAATGCCGCTATCCTTTTTTTATTCAATGGGGTGAAAACGATGAAGTTCGTACACAAGAAATGAAGTCACTAATGATTCATAATATAGGTTCCCCCTCTCTTGATTTTATTGGTTTTTTCGATTCCAAAGAAAACAATTCTATCAATAAATTTATAAAACTTTTCCAAATTTCTTCTGACCAGATCATTGAAAATTTTGATAAACACGGATCATATCAAGAAATTAAAATTGGCGGAGTAGGTGTAAGGTTCTACAACCAAATTTATCACTCTTCTCTTCAACCGTTCAAACCGTTTATATGTGGGATATCAGGAATGAAAGAAAATAGAGTGGTTACCATTAAAGGCGGAATTTATGAATTTTCGAAGTGAATAGGTTAAAAATGTAAATATTTTATTTTTTTACCGTGACATATTATTGGTTAAAGTGTACAATAATAATAAGAAAATGAAGGAGGCATCTAAAATAGCACAATGATAATATAATTCCGTTTCTCAATTGCATTTTTTCATATGGATTAGCTAACAAAATTGCTGCCATGCAATGAAACGGGATACTTGTGTCTATTTTTAGATGTGCTTATATAGAACTTTTTTTATAAATTTTCATGATGTATATTTGTTTTTTCATCGATCTATATTAGGCACAGGTATACCCCTGTGCCTTTTTGCATGGCCATAAACGGAGTGATTGTATGTTTTTATTAAAGGCTCAAAATTTAGAAATCGAATTAAAGGGGAAGAAAATTATAAAAAATATTACGTTCGAAATTCAAGAAAATGAAAAAGTAGCTCTCATTGGTGAAAATGGAATTGGCAAAACAACTTTAATCAAAGGGTTGCTAGGGACTATTCCTTTAACAAAAGGAAAAGTATATTGGGGAATTCCCCAAAAAGATATCGGCGTTATGGATCAAGACTTTTCTATAGATTCCTCCATAAGCACAAAAGAATGGATGGAACATGGCCATATAAACCACCAAATCAAACATCAACTAAATAAACTTATAAAAAAACTTGAAACTCAATCAGATGAAAAAACGATTTCCAAATATAATGAGTTCTTACAGCAATATATAGATCGTGGCGGATATGAGTGGGAAGCAAACATTGAAAAGAAATTAAAACAAATTGGGATCACTGAAGAATTTTGGGATGTACCTTTAGCAAACTTAAGTGGTGGTCAAAAAACGAAAGTTAAATTGGCAAAATTAATGCTTGAATCTCCGAAACTCCTTATATTAGATGAACCAACGAACCATTTAGATGTTGAGACAGTGATTTGGCTACAACAATGGTTAAAAGATTTCAAAGGTGGAGTATTTTTCATTTCACACGATCGAGAATTTATTGATCAAGTGGCTAATAAAACATTTGAATTGTCTAAAGATGGTCTCAAAATTTATAAAGGAGGCTACCGTAACTATAAAGTACAGAAAGAACTTGAATGGAAAACCCTCCATGCCAACTACGAAAAATATGAAAAAGAGAGAAAAAAACTAATGGAAACCATTGCACATTATAAACAATGGTATGAAAAAGCAAATGCAGCCGCTAGTGTCCGAGATCCTTATGCTCAAAGAAAAGCTGCAAAACAAGCAACTAAATATAAGGCAAAGGAAAAAGCGCTAGAACGATTAGAGAACAACCGGGTAGAAAAGCCAGAAGAACAAAAAACAATTTCTTTAAATCTTACAACTAATGATTTTTCAGGAAAAAAAATGATCGATATTCATCATTTGAATTTTTCTTACGGACATCAACAAATTTTTAAGAATGTTAACTTACAACTGAACCGCGGAGAACGACTTGCAGTGATTGGACCTAACGGAAGTGGAAAAACAACATTGTTAAAACTAATAGCCGGAGAACTTTCTCCTCAGTCGGGATATATACTACGTCATCCCCAATTAAAAATCGGTTATTTCTTTCAAGAATTGGAACAATTAAATCCTGAAAATACAATATTAGATGAGATCTTAAGTGTACAAAATATGACCCAATCAGAGGCGCGAACGATATTAGCATGCTTTTTATTTCGCAGAGATGACGTATATAAAAAAATAAACGAACTTAGTATGGGAGAAAAATGTCGTGTTGCATTTGTAAAACTGTATTTCTCAAATGCAAACCTCTTAATACTTGATGAACCAACAAATTATTTTGACATACCTACTCGAGAAATTGTCGAAGATACGTTAGAAAAATATAATGGCAGTATTGTCATTGTAGCTCATGACCCATACTTATTACGAAAAGTATCTAATAAAGTTTTGAAACTTGAAAATGGAAAGGCAACAGTTTTTCAAGGTAGTTATGGAGAATGGGAACAACATAAATATCTAACACCACCAACACAAGAATTGTCAAATGAATTAGAGAAATTAGAATTACAATATTTGCAATACATGATGGAAGAATCTTCTGACGAAGAAACGGAAATGGAAAGATTAGACTTATTGAAAAAATTGAAAAAAGAGATTAATGACATAAAAGAAAAATTGAAAAGTGAGGAAATAAGCGATTGACATGGGTCAATCGCTTATTTTGTTACAATGTATATTTTCTTGGTTATGCCCCCTTCCCCTTCTTTCACTAAAAACTCGCGGCTAAAGTATATATCTTTTTGATTTACAACTTTATTGCCCTCAAATATGGTAAATACAATAGGAATTTTTGTATTTTGCTAATTCTATTGTGGGCATCCCACATGAAGTTCTGCTCTCATTTCCACTGGCTCTTTTGTTCATTCTGATAAGAATTTATGCAAATTAAGCTTTTACTCTATTTTTCACTTCATCCATTTTCTGATAAAAATCTTCTTCCATATCACGATTGAAATAGTTACCAAATTTGCATAAATACGCGATGCAATCTGATATCTCTTTACCCATTTCCTCTACTATTTTTTCTTTTGCCATATTAAAGGCATTTTCTTCACTTTCGCCTTGTTCTATCAATACTTCTGTTACTTGGAAAATTTCACGTAACAACTCTCCAATTTCTGCTACTTCTGTTGTTAACAACATATAGTTTATTAATGATAGATGATTTTTGTTGCTCGTAAGTATGACCTTGAATGTGATAGTTTAGTTCTTTTTGATAATGTTTAGTAAATTCTTGTAATTTTTTCATTTTTTCACCTCATTAATTAAACAAACGTTTGATTAAAATCTGAAATTCTGTAAAAACTTCAAAAATTCCTTATGCTTTGTATGTTCATACTTCATAATTGCATACGTATCAGCTTTTGGGAGGTTAATAGATGTACAAGGAACTTCTAATAGCCATCCTTCTAAAAGTTCTCTTCTAACAGTGGATGCAGGTAAAAACGATACCCCTAATCCTTCAATAATCAAACGTTTCGTAATATGGACTTGAGAAACTTTCATCATTTTTGTATTTGGATATTTATAAGATATTTCTCTTTTTAATGTATCCCAATATAGGGGATGATTATCTGTAATAATATAATTGTTTGTCAAAACCTCTGCTTCATCTAATGGGGGGGCAGATTCTGCATCTAATCCGTCATGTGCAACAATTAACTTGACCTCATCTTCATAAAGGGTTTGACACATAAGGTTAGAATCTGAACTCATGACACAGGATAAGCCAATATCGATTTCTTCGTTTAAAACTTCTTTTTCCATTTCTATTGATTCCATTACTTTTATAGAGATTTCAACATTCGGATGATTTTTCATATATCGTTTTAATACAAACGGAAGGATAGTATCAGCAATTAATGGTGAAATAGCAATCGTTAAAGAAGTCGTATATCCTTGACTAAACGATTGGATATCATGCAGTCCTTCTTTATACACTTGCAATAATTTTTCCGCATGTCGTATATATCTTCTCCCTTCTTCTGTCAGCTTCATTTTCCTTCTTTCTCGATCAAATAATTGTACTCCCAATTCTTTTTCTAGATTTTGAATATGGACAGATACAGAAGGTTGGGATATGTATAAAAATTCAGCAGCTTTTCGAAAGTTTCCTAGTTTAGCAGCTACAAGGAAAGTGTTTAACCATTGAAATTCCATCAACAACCCTCCTTTGATTATTATTATTAATCATTTTATTTAAAAATTATTAATATTATTAATTAATCAAATTATATATAATGTGAGTGAGGAATGAAAGGGGAGATGAAAAATGATTCATTATGGCTTAAAAGGGGTTGTTGCAGCAGAAACATCCATCAGTCATGTTGATGGGGATAAAGGACAATTAGTTTATAGAGGATATGATATCGGATATATTACAAAAAGTTATTCATTTGAGGAAACCGCCTATTTATTATGGTATGGAAAATTCCCTAACGAAAGGCAACTTATAGATTTAAAGAAAAAATTTATTTTATATCGTGAGCTTCCTTCATATATCATTGAAATTATCAAGAAACTACCAATTGAAATGGACTTAATGAGCGTTCTACGCACAGTCATTTCAGCAGTTGGAACAAAATCGTTCGGTTGGAAACCAACGATCGAACAAGCCATTCAATTAACGTCAATGATCCCAACGATTATTGCTTATCGGAAAAGAATTTTTGAGGGAAAAGATATTATTTACCCATCTCAAGAATTAGATCACGTTCCCAATTACTTATATATGTTAAGCGGTAAACTTCCGAATCCAGCTCATGTAAATGCATTGAAAACATATATGATATTAACTATGGAACATGGGATGAATGCATCTACGTTTTCTGCAAGAGTAACGGCTTCTACTGAGTCCGATTTAATATCTGCAATTACTTCTGCCATTGGTACGATGAAAGGTCCTTTGCATGGGGGTGCTCCATCAGGCGTCATTAGACTGCTGGATGAAATAATGAAACGTGGTAATCCTGAAGAGGTAATAAGAGAAAAACTAAAACGAGGAGAACGGTTGATGGGCTTTGGGCACCGTGTTTATAAGACGACTGATCCCCGTTCTATTGCTTTGAAAGAAAACCTATTAGAATTTACTGGTGAGGATGAATGGCTAGATTTAGCCATTCGAGTGGAGGAATTAGGTGTAAAAATTTTAGATGAAGTAAAACCTGGAAGAAAACTTTATACCAATGTAGAATTCTACGCAGCTGCCATTATGAAAGCTATTCAATTAGAAAGTGAACTTTTCACCCCTACTTTCACAGCAAGTCGTATCGTCGGTTGGAGTGCACATGTATTAGAGCAAGCAGAAAATAACGTAATTTTTCGACCACAATCTAAATACATTGGCAGTTTCCATTCAAAAAAATGATCGCCTCGTTCATGGGCGATCATTTAATTGTATTACAGACATTTTTTTATTTCATTTCTTTAATCATATAAACTTGTTGAACAGTCGTTTCAAAACCAATATCTTTTAATACTTGATAAGTTAACTTACTTAGGTTAGTAGGTACATTTAAAACTGTTCTCCTTATATCATCAGAAAAATCAAAGTATATACAGGATAATAGAAACTCTATAATTTCTTTGGCATCTTGTCTCAACGGATTTGCTTCACATTGGAAAACACTTGTTGCGATATGCTTATAATCGTCATTAAACACTCTTTTAAAGTAGGCATAACCTATGATTTCACCACATTCATCCAAAGCTATCATTGCTTCACTGTCCCGAGCACTTCTCCAATGTGTTTGCCATGGATTCATTGCTTTATAAAAAGAAATTTCGCCTACTTCTTGAGGAATTGTTTTTATTACTTCGTATTTTGGCATTTGATGAACCTTCTTGTTGGAAGAACCGTTTAGCGATAACATTTCAAGATGGTCCGTAATTTCATAACCAAATCTCTCGTATAATCTTATCGCAGCCTCATTTTGACTGATAGCTTCTAATGTTGCAATCTCTACACCTTCTTCTATGTAAATCGATAAACTTTTTTCAATTAATAACTTCCCGATACCTTTACTTCGATAATTTTTCGCAACACCCGTCCCACCATTCCATGATACTTTCTGACCATTAATATTCCGTACACCGCTTTTAACAATTCCTATCGGTTCATCACCATCAAAAGCAACGATTGATAAGTCGGGAGATAATCCCTCCATAGCCATTCTTGTAACAAACCGTTCTGGAGTAGTAGTCGCATCAAAAAAATATCCTTCAAATCCTCTATTCCAAGCTAAAACACCTTGCTCAATCGTACATTCGGTTAATCGTTTAATGGTAATCACGATAAATCCCCACTTTTTTCAATAATTTTATCTTCTATTGCATACTCATTTTCATACTGCAAATTTGGCATATTATTTAAGATCCAGTTAATTGTACGTTCCATACCATCTTCAAAGCTTACAATTTCTTTATAACCTAACTCTTTTCGTATTTTTTCAGAAGACATATAAATATGTTGTTTTGCATTCATACCTGAGGGACGGACAGCGCCACTTCCATCAATAATTATAGATCCATCCCACTTCTTATAGGCTTTTTGTATTTCTTTCACCCATTCTTCTTCTGTTAAACAAACCTGATCTGATACGTTATATGTTTGATTAGCTGCTAAATCGTTCGTAATCGCTAAAACAATAGCATGGGCAACATTCTCAACATACCCTCGACATGTAATCCATTTAGCAACATCTTTATCCAACACAATATGTGATCGTCCATCAATCATTCTTTTTAAATATGGAAATGGGCGGTATTGACGGTCAAGCGGTCCATGAACCATTGGTAAGCGCAAGATTGTTGCAGGAATATACGAATTATTTCGGTAGACATTTTCGACTAAAATCTTATCGTAATCGTACATCATGTCTCCTTTATTCGCTTTTCCACGATAAGGGTATAAGGTTTTTCTTAATGGTGATTCTTCTGTCAATGGTGTTTTTATAATTTCTTCCCCCTTTTCCAATTCAATCAAATTCCCAAAGGCTAAATACACATCTGCACTACTAATCGCAACTAACCTATTTGTTTTATTCGAAAAAACATTGACAACACGTTTTGCATCTTCTTCTGTATATGGGAACATATCGAGTACCACATCTGGTTGTATCTCATCAAATTGAGGCTCGAAACGTTCTAACTCTTTTCTGTCCCCATATATATGATGGACCCCATCTGGAATATTTAAATTCGTCTGACCGCGATGGAATAAGTAAACCTCATGCCCCTTTTCGACTAATTGGCTTGTAACATATGAACCAATAAATCTAGTACCTCCCAATATTAATATTTTCATCCCTAATCCCCTCTTACTCTAATTAAAATGACTAGTCAGTTTATTTATTATATAAATAAGGGAAAGCCTCTTCTATTCACATAAATATTTTAACAATGTCTTTTCCATCTCTATAATTTTACTTTCAATCAATGTCTTTTCATCTAATACGATTGAATGAATCCAAATCCCATCATGTAATGCCCAAAACATAGAAGCTGCTTTCTCTGAATCCAAGTTCTTTCTAAATTCACCGGTTTCAATTCCCATTTCAATGATATCTTTAACAATTGTTAATACGATTTCATAACGGTCAGTCAGTATTTTTTTAATTTCAGGATGACCTGTTGAATACATCCAAAACTCGAGTTGTACTCTCATCATTTTCTTCTTAAGTTCGTTAAACGGTAAATCAAGACGGATAATATATTTTAATTTCTCAACTGCTGTTTCCATTTTTAACAATTTTTCTTTTAATCTATAAAGAGAAAGTGTAGTTTGAGCTTCTAATAAAGATATAAATAATTCTTCTTTACTAGAAAAATAATTATAAAATGATCCTTTACTTAAATTTGCGAATGCAACAATGTCATCAACAGAAGTTGCGTAATAACCATTTTTTGCAAAGCATTCTAAAGCCGCATGGAGTAATAATTGTTTACGTTCTTCCTTTGCTTCCTCTGAAATTTTTGGAGACATAATGACCACCTTTTACACTTATAAAAAAACTGACTGATTAGTTTTTTAAATTATATAAAAAACTCTTTGAATTAGCAATTGTAAATATAAATATTTTTTAAATTTGTAGAAAATTTTTATTATTTATCGATCATTCCTACCTTACAATCTTACTTTCTTTTCTACCATACCTGATGCCCCGATTAATTTTTCTCAATTCTTTATTTACCAAAAATCCTTTCTTTAATTGTGTAAAAACGTTTCCATTGGAAAAAAATATAATAAATTAAGTTTCAGGAGGAAGAGAAATGAGTACTCATTTTCAAAAAATGCCGCAATACCCAGAACCATATTGGAGAGATATGGATTTACCGAAATTCCCAAAGCTCGATAAAAACTTGGAAGTAGATGTTGTCATCGTAGGTGGAGGAATTACAGGAATCACAACTGCATACCGTCTATTAAGTGAAAATTTAAGAATTGCTTTAATTGACGCAGGAGTGATATTAAACGGTACAACTGGTCATACAACAGCGAAAGTTACTGCTCAACACGGTCTTATTTATGATGAATTCATTCAAAACTTTGGAGAAGAAAAAACAAAATTGTATTACGAAGCTAATCGCGAAGCATTGCAATTCGTTAAAGAAATTGTACAAAAACATGGAATTGACTGTGATTTCAGTGAGCAAGATGCCTTTTTGTACAGTACAACAGATGAATATAGAAACAAAATAGAAAATGAATGGGCAGCCTACCAACGACTAGGGATTGAAGGAGATCTAGTAGAATCCATTCCATTTAATATACCGATTGAAAACGCCATTGTTATGAAAAATCAGGCACAATTTCATCCATTAAAATATTTGAAGCATTTGACAGAGTACCTTACAAATAAGGGTGTACTAATTTTTGAAAATACAACTGCGGCTAGTATTGAGGAAGGTGACCGTCCATCGGTTATTACACGAGAAGGAATCCGTATAACAGGAAATTATGTGATTGCTGCTTCTCATTTTCCGTTTATTGATAAAAAAGGGGTATATTTTGCAAGAATGTATGCTGACCGATCTTATGTAATTGCTATTACAACAGACAAAGAATATCCCGGTGGTATGTACTTAAGTGCAGATTCCCCTACCCGCTCGATCCGCTATACACCTATGGATGGAAAAAATCTAATATTAATTGGTGGAGAAAATCATCAAACAGGAACAGGGAAAGATACGCTTCTCCATTATGAAGCGTTAGAAACTTTTGCAGAATCTGTTTTTGGCATAAAAGAATATCTATATCGCTGGTCAGCACAAGATTTAATAACACTAGATAAAATTCCTTATATCGGTCCATTAACGACCAGATCAAGGAATATTTTCGTTGCCACTGGATATAGAAAATGGGGAATGACTTCAAGTCATGTTGCTTCTAAACTTTTAGCAGATTATATTTTGGAACAAGATAATCCATACCAAGAACTATATTCTCCAAGCAGATTTGATATTGACCCATCATTGAAAAAATTGATTTCAATTAATACGAGTGTTGCTAAACATTTATTGAAAGGGAAGCTTGAATATGTCAATAAAGATCCGAATGACTTAAAAAATGATGAAGGTGCTGTTGTGATGATTAGTGGACAGCGTGCTGGTGCATACAGAGATCCTTTAGGAAAACTACATATTGTTGACACTACTTGCTCTCATTTAGGATGTGAGCTTGAGTGGAACCATGGGGATCGAACTTGGGATTGTCCATGTCACGGTTCAAGATTCTCCATTGACGGTGAAGTTATTGAGGGACCTGCACATCATCCACTAAAAAAGTTAGAATAGTTGCTTCCGCGTTCATCGGAAGCTTTTTTATGTACAAATGAATCTCTCTGAGTTCTTTCCCCTATTAAAACAAATGAAAAATTAGAGTTTTTAAGCAATATATTTTACAAACTATTCCGAACAAGATACGATTTTAATTGTAAACTTATTTTATGGAGGGAAAATAATGTACGATATTGTAATCATTGGTGGAGGTCCTGCTGGAGGAAGTGCTGCTATTTTTGCTAGTAAAGCTGGTAAAAAAACGTTAGTGATTGATAATAACAAAAGTGTAACAAAGCGGGCTTGGTTAGATAATCATTATGGAGTAGATGGAATAAGTGGACCAGACCTTGTAGAAACAGGAAAAAAACAAGCTTTAAAGTTTGGAACCGAATGGGTTGAAGACACTGTTACTGATGTACAATCCAAAAATGATACCCTTTCCATTCAAACAGAAAGTGGTCATACATACGAAGCAAAACATGTCATCCTTGCAACCGGTATGGCAGTTGACTTAGCTGAAAAAATTGGCGTAAATGTCATTCCAGGAACTGAACCTCGAATTAAAAACATTATTGAAGTCGATCAGCAAGGAAAGACGAATAAAGAACGTATTTGGGCAGCAGGAACAGTTGCAGGCGTTTCCATGCATACCATTATCACAGCAGGAGATGGTGCAAAAGTTGCCATCAATATTATTAGCGAGTTAAACGGCGAACGTTATGTAGATCATGACATTATGAAAGGTTAAGGAAAAAGTGATTGGGAAATCCCAATCACTTTTTTATGTCCTTATAGCATATGAACTATCAATAAATCATTTGTATTCAAACTGCAATTTTGAACAAATACAATAGACATTCCTATATTAATAATTGAAGAAAGATCAGGGACTAATCCCTGATCTTTCACAAAATCATTTTGTAACTATTCTCTTTTTAGTCTTTTTTGAACAAATAGTAATGTTGACGCAACCAGTAACAGTATTATCCCTAGCACTAATAAGTTGTAGTTCTCTGTTGCTGTATTCGGTAGCTTCTTATCTTCTGGCGGAGTAGAGACATTGCTATGATCTTCACTATCTTCGTCAATATCCTCAAAGACAGCAAATGTACTGAAATGGTTAGTCGGAGCTTTTACCATACCATCTTCAAATTTGCTTCCATTCATTTTCTCCCATTGCTTCTTTTTCTCATTATAGAAGTAAACATGTAAATGGTCTTTATTTTTCACCTTTTTCATATCTACAACAAAGGCTAGAATAATTGGTTTTTCAAACTTACTAATGACTTCTCCATCTGCAGTAATGGTAAAGTCATATACTTTACTTACTGCCTTATCCATATCTTTTAAACGTTTAAGTTCAATTATAATTTCTTTATCATCAGGTAAATTTTCTAATGGTATGGAAAGCGTAACATGTTTATTTTTAATTACAAATGAAACTTTATTGGCCTTTAATATTTGAAGTTGCTCGGCCGTTAATATTACTTTAACCGATTCTTCTTCCCCTAGATCAACGATAAATGTATCCCCTTTATTAACCTTTTCAATATCTTGATTAGGTATAGTAGCTATCCCATTCTCTACTTTAACTTTTGAAATAATAGTTTTTGGTGAATCCTTGCCATCACCTGGGTTAGGATCGTTAGGATCGTTAGGATCGTTAGGATCGTCAGGATTGTTAGGATCATCCGAATGATCTTTTTTAGCCTCCATGATAATTCTACCTTCTACCTTTGGTGAAATTGGGCTATTCTTTTCAATGTATGATTTTAACACTTCATAGTCTACAATAAACAATTCTTTGATTCGTTGCTCATCTTTTGCTTTTTTGAAGACTTCAAATCCGTCTCCACCATCAGCAATGTATGCATTTGTAGCTACGTTGTAATAAGAATTCAAGTCAATCGGTTCATATGTTCCATTCTCATTTTTTACCTCTACTAACCAAACTCGTTGACCTGGCGGCTGATTAATATCATATTTGAACCTTAAACCTGACACTTGTAGGAATCTTCCTTGTGCATTCTCAACTTCTCCAACACTATGTTCTAATGCTTCCCAAATTTCTGCACCAGAAAGTTCAAGTGTAACTAATTGGTTCGCAAAAGGCATGACGGTTAAAACATCGCCTAACGAAATTTCACCAGCTTCAATTGATGCACGAATTCCACCACCATTTTGGAGTCCAATTGTTGTTGGTACAAATTCATTGGCTTTTTCAACCATTGCATCAGCAATCATGTTTCCGAGGTTAGTCTCTTTCGTACGGACATCATTACGTTCACCATTTAAAAATACCTCGGTAGAACCAATAATCGTTTTCTTTAATTCTTCTAATGGACGGGCAAACTCTTCAACCTTAGCCTTAGCCGTTGGATCTTCTTCATAATTCGCTAAATCAAGAAGCTGTCCGTTATATGCGACAACTGTTCCTTCTTCATCAAATGAAACATTTAATAAACCTAAATAATTTAAATATTCATTGGCTTGAACAATTAATGTAGGCTCTTCTTTTTCAATAACAATAGGAGAATCAATCTTTGTATGTGAATGTCCTCCAACGATTACATCAATACCATCTACTGAATCAGCTAACTTTAAATCCATATAATCGCCGATATGGGTTAAAGCGATAATTTTGTTAATTCCAACTTGTTCAAGTCGCTTAACCGTTTCTTTTGCTTTTTCAATTACATTTTCAAACACAATATCATCACTTGGACTAGCTAAAAATTCAGTGTCCTCTGTTGTTAAGCCAAAAATCCCCACTTTTTCACCGTCGAATTCTTTTACAATGGCTGGATATATTTTTCCACCTTCTCCAGGTGAAAGAATCTCGTCTTCAAAATAATCGCTCAATATTGGATCGTTAGTAACGTTTACGTTTGCACTAACCATTGGAAACTTCATTTCTTTAATAAAGTTTGCTAGAGTTGCAGAATCTTTATCAAATTCGTGATTACCAAATGTCATGGCATCATAACCTAAATCATTCATGAAATAAAGATCCGCTAATCCTAAATATTGATTAAAATATAGTGTTCCAGAAAAAACATCTCCAGCATCAAGGAGTAACGTATGATCGTATTGATTTCTTACTTCATTTACAGCAGTATATAGTCTTGGATATTGCTCAACATGGGCATGACTATCATTGACATGCATGACAGTTAAGTCAAACGTATCATCCACCGCTAAATTTAATTGCGCCAAGACGATGTCATGGTCACTTACTCTATTATGTTCATCCATATAATCAGCATTTACATGAATAATATCTACTTGCGCATCTTTCGCTAATTTATTTGATACTAATATGTGATCGAGAACTTGAGAGTTTCCTTGATAAATATATGTGTATCGATCATTATGAGGAACAAAATCTATTAAATTTGTTAAATTTTTACCCTTTAATGTTTGAATTGGTTTTGAAAATTGATAATCATTTAAATCACCTAACACAATAACATTTGCCTTTTCATTTTGTTCAAAAATTTTAGAAACAAATTGGTTAACTATTTTTGCTTGTTCGATACGCTTTACTTCACTTGATAATGTTGGTGGTTGATTTTTTCCAAATAACGGTTCATCCCCACTTTTCGAATTAAAGTGGTTCGCAATGACAATCACATCTTCTCCTTTAAAATTGAATTGAGCCGCTAAAGGTTTCCGACTATTTTCAAATGCTTTGTTTGTTGGATCAATTCTTCCTGGATTTAATGTGAGTTTTCCATCGCGATAATTAACCGCATCCGTTGCTTTCCCTTTCACCCCTTCAACTAGGCTAACACGTTCTGTATTATATAGAAAACCTACTCTTATATTTCCACCTGGAACGCCGCCATCTTGATTGTTTTCTGGTGCAATATCTGTCCACCCATAAGTTGGTCCACCTAAATCTTTAATTTTTTGAATGATAGATTCATAATTTTCGGAAGCTGACGTGGTTCCATCGTCTGTTTCTCCACTATTATCCATCACTTCTACGAGTCCAATAATATCAGGTGATTTCAAGTTTTCAAGAAAAGTTTTAGCTAATTTATTCGTTTTATTGACGTTATCAGCATCAAAATTTTCAATATTGTATGAGGCAATCGTCAGCTTGTCTTCATCTTTCTCAATGGTGGTTATATCTTCTTCATACTCACGTTCATTTAGTGGAGGTAGATTACTAGATTTAGTTAAGATTTTATAATTACTATACGTGTAGGTGACAATTCCAGTAACAATTCCTTCGAATTGATCACCTGTTTTCGTAACAAAATTGCGATCATCCGTTAAAATATGGATTCGTTCTGGATTCGCATTCGTTTCTGTTAATAATACTCCACCTGATTCTGTATACTGCTTGTCTTCTACCTTTTCTACGATAACAGGAATTTCACCGTACTTTTGAGGTCCAATGACCATTGGATTTTTTAATCCGACAAGCATTCCTTCTAAACTTTCATAAAAATCAATTCCGTCTTCATTAGGATCAAATATTTCGAAACTATCATTATCTATAATCTCTGTTGGTGGAAAAACATCTTCTCCTAATATGATGGGATCTGGCAATGGTTGATTCTCTGAAATGACTTCAATCTTTCCATTTTGTGCATTAATTTCCGTCATCGATAAATCTGTTTCTAGTTTCTCTGCATATCCATCTAGAACCCATTCTTTTACGATACCATCTACAGAAACATAATCCCCTACTTTTACACCATGATTTGGCTTATATACTAAAATGCCTTCGGATGTTTTATCGTTATCATCTGGAATAGGATTTTGCATATAAAAATTGGCATTGTCAACTACAAACGTAACAATTCCTTCAACAGCTTTTACTTCTTGATCTTTATATGGAGAGATATGCCCTTCGCCTTGTATTTGTGGGATTGTTAATCCTTCAATTGGTGTAGGCAATTCTTCATCACTAAATCTAATTTGAGTTGGATTTTTTAAACCTGGAACTGAAAAATAACTTTCTAGTGAGCCAGTAACAAAGATCTCTTTTCCAATATTATCAGGATTCTCACTTAAGCCAAATTTAGATCGAAAGCTTGATGGTAATTGTACAGGTAAGATTTTAGTTGGATCAGTTTCATTTGGGGAATCTGCTATAGCCAAATTATAGTCATTGTCAAAAGGGGCATCAAAGTCGTAATTATTGGTTCCAATCGTATGAGCTACAATATACCCTTTTACAGTAGCTTGACCGGAGTTATTTTCAATAGCTTCTTTTACCGTAATATAATCTTCTGATGCGTAAACAAATTGATGAATAGGGATGACATAACTAATCAGTAGTATTAGGACTGTCGCAATCGAAAATATCTTCCTTTTAATCATCTACCAATTCTCCTTTATTAATAATTTTTATTAAATAAAAGAAAACAATTACAATTATCCTACCTCCTTATTCAAAATAGGAAATATTTTCGTAATATTCCCTTCTATAAATAAATTATAAAATTTGAAATTTCCTATTAAATGAATACAATTTACTATTTTTTCTATCATTTCCATTAATTGATTGTGCAGAATTTCCCATGTAAATATAGGAAAAAAGAATGGAGCGAAAAATAAAAAATATTGATTCCTAAAGTTGAAGGGTTTAATATTAAATAAATAATGGATATAAACCTAATTCTATGTATGATGAACTTATTGCAAAATGACAAATAGTATATGAAAAGACAACAATTTTTTTTGAATTCCATCACGCCTATATTAAAATTCATTAAATATAAGAAATGTTCTACCATAATATAAAAGTGGAATTCAATAAAGAACTTCTTTTAAAAATTTCCAAAATTTATATTTTTTATTACAAATAATCAGAAAATATAGTAAAATTAGAATTGTTGTATGGAGTTTTACTACATTTCTTCTTCTCACTCATGCTTCATGATCAATTTCCCATAAAAAATGATTCATTGACCACCTTTTCCATTTTAATGGAAGTCTTCTCTGCACAGCGACGATTTTACCCAATTACATAAAAATCTCCTAGTGCGTAGGTGATACAATGTTTAAAAGGTATAAAGCAAGAATTACAAGTACTATTTTCTTTATAGTAGTTATGTCTGTTTGGAACATCATTTTTTATGGATATAGTGGCTATACCTACGATCCAACGATTGATTTGCCCTTCTCCTTTGTCACTGCAGCTGCTGTTTGGTGGTTTTCTTCTAAATATGACCGCTCAATATTTCAGTTCAATGAGATTACTCTATACGATGCAAATACTATGAATCGTAGACAATTAGAATCGCCAAATTTTGTTTTTAACATCTTAAACCATGTTGTCTTTAAAACTGATAAGTTCGGTAAAATTACAATGCTAAATAAAGCTTGGGAACAATTAACGGGCTATTCGGTTGATGATAGCATTGGGAAAAACATCATCTTTTGGATCCATCCTGAAGATCGTACTGAATTAGCCAAAATTTTTATGCAACTAGCAGGAGAAAAAAATGATTCCATTATTTTAGAATATCGTCTACGGAGAGAAACAGGGGAATATGTATGGATAGAATCTAATGTTAAATTAATCTACGACGCAAGTGGTAATATTGTATCGATGGTTGGCACATTATTTGATATTACAAAAAGAAAACAATCAGAACAACAGCTAAAGCTACAAAATGAAATTTTGGCTTTGCAATATGAGAGACTAAGTACCGTCGCTAATTTATCGGCATCTATTGCTCATGAAGTTAGAAATCCATTAACATCCATTTCAGGATTTTTACAGTTATTAAAGGAGCAAAATCAATTAAAGAAAGAATATATAGACTTAATTTTTTCAGAAATTGATCGGATTGAACTTGTTTTGAGTGAATTACTAATGTTGTCAAAACCCCAGAAAATTCAATATAAAAGATTTGATATCATTAAGACTTTAGATTACGTTACTACTTTAATTAGTTCTAAAGCAAATATGAATAGTATTAAGCTCACAATCGAATTACCAAATCATCCAATTTGGGTATATGGTGATGAAAATCAAATTAAACAAATCTTTATCAATTTGTTTAAAAACTCAATTGAAGCCATTGAAAATGGAGGGGAAATTTCTGTATCATATCGTAGTTCTGAACACTTTGTTTCTATCTATATAAAAGATAACGGACCTGGCATCCCTCATGACGTTCTTGAGAATATTGGGAAGTTATTTTTCACAACAAAAGAGAAAGGAACAGGTCTTGGGTTAGCTACATGCCGCAATATTATCGAAAAACATAACGGAAAGTTACAAATATATAGCAAAGAAGGAGAAGGAACAACTTGTGAAGTAATTTTTCCTATTTACGAAACAAGCGACTCTTTTTACAATGAGATATCTGCCGTTTTATAAAAGGAAGGGGGGTCCCTTCCTTTTCTTTCCTAAATTCACTATTACCCTTATGTAATGATAATTATTGATACATCATTTCTGTCGTTTTATTTATAAAATCAATTACGAATTGCATAAGAAATCCAATTAAATATTATCCTTTTACAATTTTATAATTTTTATGATTAACTACTGTTTTTATAGGTTCATTTTTTTTCTCATTCATACCAAGTTGTACGATTACGGAATTATCACGTATAGTAAGCACTTTCCCCTTTTTTCCTTTTTTCTTACCACGTTTAATTTGAATAATATCTCCAACTTTTGCTTTTTTCACTTTCACATTTTCTTCTTGGTTATCCGTAATATTCACCATTTCTTCAGCCATACATCATCCTCCTTTTTTCACTAATATTAAGCCATATCAACAAATAGTATAGCCAATCATTGGAGAGAAACATTCCCTTTCAGCATTTTGTTTTCGCAATTTATCTTATTTATTTTTAACGGGTATTCGGATTATCATATGGAAAACTTCTTTTTATATAGTATTAATCCTCGTGAATCGTAATCGTGTGGAATCTTTTCTATATGGATTTTCTTTACATTATACCTTGCATTACAAGACTAATAATGCTATTCTTCATATATATCATGTAATGCAAGGTACCTTATAAGCATAACTCTTGTATTACAAGTTAGCGAGAAAGGAGGAGAAAGTTTGTCTACAACACAAATGCTAAAGGGTATCATTGAAGGCTGTTTGCTCGCAATTATCAAGGATAAAGAAGCATATGGTTACGAAATGGCAAAAAAACTTGAAAGTTATGGTTTCCACTCTTTTAGTGAGGGGACAATTTATCCATTGTTATTGCGGATGCAAAAAGAAGAATTAGTTAAATCTACCTTAAAGAAATCCACAGCGGGACCAAGTAGAAAATATTATTCACTAACTCCAAAGGGAGAGTTAGAATTGAAAAAATTTATAGAACGCTGGAATAATTTACAGTCTAGTGTTAACAAAGTGTTGCATTTTGCGTCAGATACAAATTATACAAAAGGAGATGAGATCAATGAAGAATGAGTTAAAACTTTCTAAAAAGAGCCAAGAGTTCTTGGAAAACTTACGTGTTTACTTATTTTCAAGTGGAAAACAATGGGATGAAATTGAGGGAATTGTGAATGAATTAGAAACACATTTGTCCGAAGCCGAAAAAGATGGGAAATCCATTGAAAAAATTATTGGGAAATCTCCGAAAGAATATATGGAGATGGTTTCTAATGAGATGGTAATTGACTATAGAACATGGTTTAAATACATTTTCCTAATCATTCTTGGATCATTTTCTTTTACAATTTTCCCTGACTTATTAGAAGGCAATCTTACCTATTCTGTCTTGGAAATCATCGGACATATTGTGATTGGTGCAATATTTATTGGTTCTGTTTTTACAGGCTTTAAATATATTTCTACAACAAATCAATTTCTCAAACAGGGGTTGGTATTGGTTGGTATAGCGATACTGCCTATCACTCTGTTTGTTGGGTTAATCTACCTAAATAGAGCCATTGACACTCCTGTCATTCATTTTGGTAATACGGGAAGCCTAATCATCGGTGTAATCTCAGCACTATTCATAATAGGTTTTTCAATTTGGGCAAAATCCTGGACTTTAATCACTATAATAGTATTGTTAACACTTCCTGATTATTTACTAAAACTGACCACATTGCAATACGAAGCACAGTTTATCATTAGTACAATTATAACTTTTGGTGGAATTGCCATTTACCTCTGGATAGCGTCTAAATTGGAAAAAAGTAAGTGAAGATTCACTAATTACAACAATAGACTCGTGGAAACCTATGTCAAACTATTATTTTGATTTAGGTTTTCACGAGCTGTTTTCATTAGTTTTCTATTTTCCACACTATTTTCCGATTACCCTTTTTAACTTATCTTATTGTAATGAAATGATAATAATGGATACTCCTTTACCTTTATTCCTTATTGCTAACAAGTTTTGTTTTTTTTAAATCATTCTTTTTCATCGCTTTTACTTTCCTTATCCTTCTTTCATTCATTTCTTCTACCGTGAATATTATATTTTCAAATTCGATTGTTGGCTGTTCATCTGTTGATGGAATATAACCAAGCTGACCAATTAGGAAACCGCTAATCGTATCATAATCTTCAGATGGAAAATGTATTCCAAGAACACTTTCTACAACATTTAAATTCGTAGTACCTGCGATTATGAAAGTTTGATCATCTATTACTACAATATCAACCGAATCTGTTTCTTGATCATCATATTCATCAAAAATGTTTCCAACAATTTCTTCTAATAAGTCCTCCATTGTCAATATACCTTCTGTTCCACCATACTCGTCTATAACAATAGCCATGTGTATTTTGTTTTTTTTCATGTCTTGAAAAACATGATCAATTCGAGTTGAATCTAGAACAAAATATGGTTCTCTTATTAATTTTTGAATTTGAAAAGTATTTAAATCACCTTTTTCAATATATTCAAATAAATCTTTTACATGAAAAGTACCTATAATATTGTCAATATTCTCATCGTAAACTGGAAACCTTGTATATTTTTCTTCATTTACCACTTTTATGATTTCTACAATCGAATAATGTGTTGGAATAGCAACGATATTAGTTCGATGGGTCATAATTTCTGAGACGATTTTATTATCAAACTCGAAAATATTATTTATCATTTCTTTTTCTGAATCTTGTATAGTGCCTCTTTCCTGTCCTACATCAACTAAAAATCTAATTTCTTCTTCCGTTATTTCTTCTTCAGCGTTTGGATCAATTCCAAATAATCGTACAATTGAATTTGTAGAATAAATTAATAATTTAACAAAGGGATGAGTAACCTTAGCCAGCCATGTAATAGGGGTAACCATCAAAAACGAAATCGATTCTGCCTTATCCAAAGCGATTCTTTTAGGCACAAGTTCGCCTAAAACTAAAATAAAATAAGAAAGGACAATGGTGATGATTATGGTGGAGATAGTTTTCAAAGTTGCCTCATCTAAATTAACGCCTAATTTAATAAGGAGTCGCACCAAAGCAGGTGCAAAACTTTCTGCCGCAAAGGCACTTGCTAATAAACCTGTAAAAGTAATACCGATTTGATTCGTTACAAGAAATCGGCTTGGTTCCGATAATAGTTGATGTACCTTTCCTGCTTTTTTATGACCATCTTCAGCCATTTGTTTGATTTTATTATCGTTAATGGATACAAGAGCCATTTCTGACGTTGCAAAAAATGCATTAATAAAGATAAGCAAAAAAAGGATAATCAATGCTGCTCCCAAATTTTTTACCTCCAGAGAATAAATTGCCGACCCGTATTTCTCTTATTATTTTCTATAAATATTTTCAATTCATTCAATAAAAAAAGCCTTTACCTCCCATAGGCAAAGGACATTCAATACCAAAATTGTATATGAACTAACGTGATCTTTTGATTTTCGATATAAATTAAACCTTCATTTAAAATATTGAAAATCTATTGATAGAAACAAATGAAAAATAATCCTGACAAAGCACATATATCGAACTGTTATGTTTATGGAAATTAAAACCATAAAAAAAGAGTCTAAATTGGTATTATCCCCTACAGGTAGACAGTAAAAAAAGAGGACATTTGATATGATGTTCTTAGGAGTCTACTTGGGAGGG